>CAJJAN010000011.1 GCA_905182145.1 uncultured Pelagibacteraceae bacterium | reverse complement strand
CAGCTGCTCAAGGTCTTGTTGCAGGATTAAATGCTGCTCTTTCAATAAAAAGTAAGGAATATATATTCAAACGCAGTAACTCTTATATTGGTGTCATGGTTGATGATCTAACTCTAAAAGGAGTGTCAGAGCCATATAGAATGTTTACCTCAAGAGCAGAATATCGCTTAACATTAAGATCTGACAATGCTGATTTAAGGCTTACTCCAACTGCAAAAGAGCTGGGTCTTTCAACTTCTTTAAGGCTTGAAAAATTTGAGCAAAAAATTGATCTTCTGACAAATGCCAAAAATACCCTGAAAAATATAGAATTTACGCCAAATTTTATTGAAAAATTTGACATTAAGATTAATAAAGATGGAAAAAAAAGAACTGCTCTTGATTTATTATCATATCCAGAAGTAACCTTTTCAAAGCTCGTACCTATATGGAATGAGCTTAAAAATTTAGATTTACCAAAGGATGTAGTAGAACAAATTGAGATTGAAGCTCATTATAAGGGTTACCTCAAGAAACAAGATAGCGATATTATTAGCCTAAAAAGAGATGAAAATATTAAGATTCCTATTAACTTTGATTTTAATGAATTATCGAGTCTTTCGAATGAATTAAAAGAAAAGCTTATTAAAGCAAAACCTCAAAATATCAGCCAGGCATCACGAATAGAGGGTATGAGTCCTGCAGCAGTCAACCTCATACTTTCAATAATAAAAAGTAAGGCAAAAAGTCGAAAAATAGCATAATACTCTAGTATGAGTAATGAACTTGATGAATTTATATCAAATAACCCTAATGTTTCACGTGAAACAATCAAAAAATTAGCTAAATTTCAGTCTTTTTTAGTAGAGCAAAATCTAAAACACAATTTAGTATCTAAAAACCAAATAGATAAAATATGGATGAGACATATCCATGATTCGCTTAGACTGCTTAATCTTTTAGATTTAAACAAATCTATGACAATTTTAGATATTGGATCAGGGGGAGGTTTTCCAGCTATTCCATTAGCGATTGCTACTGAAAAATATAATTTGAAATATACCTTATGCGAAAGCATAACTAAAAAATCAAACTTTCTTAACTTATCAGTGGAGCTTCTAAAATTATCAAATATTAAAGTTACTAATGACCGTGTTGAAAACTTAAAAAATATTAAATTTGATGTTATAACTTGCAGAGCGGTATCAAAATTAAATAAAATCTTTACTTATTCACATCACTTAACAAAACAAAATACTATATTTTTACTTCATAAAGGTATAAATATTGTAGAAGAAATAAACGATGCTAATAAATATTGGTTTTTTGAGTATAAATTAATTAAAAATGAACTTGAAGAGGGTTCATATATAGTAAAAATTAATAAACTAAAAAAACGTAATTAAATCAATAACTTAGCATAAAATTAATTTAATAGTTATGCGTAGTAATATAATTGCAATCTGTAATCAAAAAGGCGGGGTTGGAAAAACTACTACAGCAATCAATTTAGCTGCAGCACTAGCTGCTACAGGTAAAAAAATCTTAATAATTGATTTAGATCCACAAGGCAATGCAAGCACAGGTTTAGGAATAGATTATGTTGATAGAAATAAATCAATTTATGAAGTTTTAGCTAAATCGATAACATTTGATGAAAGTGTAAAAAAAACAGATATAGAAAACTTATTTGTAATTCCTTCCAATGTTGAGCTATCCGGAATTGAACCAGAGTTAGCCAATGAAAGTGATAAAGCATTTGTTCTTAAGAAATTAATTAATAATTCAAACAGTATTAATGTTTTTGATTATATCTTTATAGATTGTCCTCCAGCCTTAAGCTTACTAACAGTAATGGCTATGACAGCGGCTAATTCTGTCTTAGTTCCACTACAGTGTGAATTTTTTGCTCTTGAAGGATTAAGTCAGTTAATTAAAACTGTTGATCGTGTTCATAAAAACTTAAATCCATTATTATCTATCGATGGCATTATTCTAACAATGTTTGATAAAAGAAATAAGTTGTCTACGCAAGTAGCAATGGATGTAAAAAAACATTTACAAGAAAAAGTCTTTGAAACAATGATACCAAGAAATGTAAGAGTATCTGAAGCACCATCTTTTGGAATGCCAGTAATAATTTACGATCGTAAGTCAAAAGGTAGTCAAGCCTATTTAAAGTTAGCGGCAGAAATTTTAAAAAAAGATAAAAGTAGAGAGGCGGCATAATTAGTATGAATATTTCTAAAAAAGGATTAGGGCGTGGCTTATCATCTTTAATGGGTGAAACAGAAGTTGCAGATGTAAAACCTCAAACAATAAGTGGTGATGTAACAATTGCAATTTCAAAATTAAAACCAAGCTCAATACAACCAAGAAGATTATTTGATAAAAATAGTATCAATGAACTTGCTGAATCTATTAAGTCCAAAGGGTTAGTTCAGCCTATTTTAGTTCGACCATCAAAAACTAATTCAGATGAGTATGAAATTATAGCTGGTGAAAGAAGATGGCGCGCAGCACAAATTGCGCAGTTGCACGAATTACCAGCAGTTATTAAAAACTTAGATGATGTTGAAGCGTTAGAAATGGCAATTATAGAAAATGTTCAACGGGCAGATTTATCGCCAATTGAAGAAGCTGCAGGATATAAAAAATTAATGGAGCAATATAATCATACACAAGAAGCACTGGCTCCAATTGTGGGAAAAAGCCGAAGTCATATAGCTAATATCACTAGACTTTTAAACTTACCTACATCCATTCAGGACATGATAAGTCAGGGAATAATTACTTCTGGCCACGCTCGAGCAATAATGAATTCTGCATTTCCAGAACAGCTCGCAAAAAAAATTGTTGATGAAAATTTATCAGTTCGACAGGCTGAATCGTTAGCTAAGAAAACTAAAACACAAACTACCAAAACTAAGCTTAAACCTGCTGATACCATAGATTTAGAACAACGCCTAACTGAGTTATTGGGCTTAGATGTAATTATTTCAGATAATGGTAAGCGTGGTGGTTCAATAAAAGTAAAATATAAAACACTTGATCAACTTGAACTTGTAACCAATAAACTAAAAAATTAGTTACTAAAATATTTTTGCCCACGGACAGCTATATTTAGGAGCGCACGCTCACATAAAATATTAGTTAAATTATAATCGGATTTACAACTTAATTCTGTATCCACCAATAAATTAAAGTTTAATACTGTTTCCTTTATTGGCCACTTTTTACAATGCAGCTTAAAGTTATCTTTATCCTTCCAAAATACAGGTGGTTTTAAAGATTTTATTGCGCTGTCAAAATCATTATTTTTTTTTAAAGCAATTTGAGTTGCTTGAATCCTTTGCACATAATTTAACATCACTCTAATTATTGCTACTGGATTAACACCTTCATCAAATATTTTATTTAAATTAATAGAAACTCTATTTGGTTGACCTGAAAAAGTAAGTTGTGAAATTTTATTTAATC
>CAJJAN010000010.1 GCA_905182145.1 uncultured Pelagibacteraceae bacterium | reverse complement strand
CCTGATTTACCATGACCGCCAAATGGTTGAGTCCCAACTACTGCTCCGACCATATCTCTATTAACATAAATATTACCAACATCTATATTTTTAACTATCGTATTAATTGTATTTTCAATTCGACTATGAATACCAAGTGTCAATCCAAACCCAAGGTTGTTAATCTTATTGCAAAGTTCAATTATATCTTTTGACTTAAATTTAATTACATGCAGAACAGGGCCAAATATTTCATCGGCCACTTCATCAATTGACTCTATTTCAATTAAAGTAGGAGGAACAAAACTACCCTTAGAAGAAATATTATTTGTTTGATAAATATTAGTAAATTTATCAATGTGTTTTAAAATTTTTTGTTTAGCCTCTAAATCAATAATAGGACCAATATCTGTTGAAATTAGCTCTGGGCTTCCAACAATCAATGTATCCATAGCACCTTTCAACATATTAATAGACTTAACATAAACATTTTCTTCAATGCACAACACTCTACATGAAGAGCATCTTTGCCCTGCACTTTTAAAACTAGAATTTATAACATCTTGTACCATATGCTCGGTTAACGCTGAGCTATCGGCAATCATAAAATTTAAACCTCCAGTTTCTGCAACAAAATTAATTATATCATCTCGAAGAATTAACTGATTTTGAATTTTTTTTGCCGTCTCTGATGATCCCGTAAAAATTATATTTTTTAGACTCTTATGGCTTAAAACTTTAGGTCCAATTTCCTCACCACGACCTAAAATCAAAGCTGCTGCATTTACTGGAAGACCAGCTTTAAATAAAAGATTAAACACAATTGAAGCACAATAGGATGTTTGTTCTGCTGGCTTTGCTAATACAACATTTCCTGCAACTAAAGAAGCAACAAGTTGCCCAGTAAATATTGCAATAGGAAAATTCCAAGGACTTATAGCAAATGTCATTCCTTTGCCTTTATAATAGTAATTGTTAGATTCTCCTGTTGGTCCATCTAGTAACTTTTCACAAAATAAGTTTTTAGCCTCCAAAGAATAATAGCGACAGAAATCTACTGCTTCACGAACATCGGCAATTGCATCACTTATTGTTTTTCCCGCTTCTTGAATACAAGCATTTACAAGAAGTGAAGTATTTTCTTCCATTAAAGAAGCTAATTTTTCAATTATTTCTATTCTTTTTTTGAGCTCTTCATTTCTCCATAACTGTGAAAATGACTCAAGGGATTTAATTGCAAAGTCTATATCTTCATCATTCGCATAATACACCTTTCCAAGAATTTGAGAGTGATCATATGGTGATATAATTTCTAAGTGAGTCTTTGATTTTGTTGGTTGTCCATTTATTATACTACTAATTGATAAATTGTTCAGCTTTGGTAGTTCAGAAATTAATCTAACATTCTCCTCTTCAGAAAGATCGAGTCCATTAGAATTATCTCGATTTGTAAATAATTTTTTAGGCATAGGTAAATTATTCTTATCTATTTTATCTATCTTGCTTAGAGGAGACTCGGCTAAATTATCAATATCTATATCTTGTTTATGAAGCTGATAGATAAAGGATGTATTGGCACCATTCTCAAGAAGTCTTCTAACTAAATATGGAAGCAACTCATTATATCCTCCAATAGGAGCATAAATTCGACAATTAAAGTCATGTTTATCAACGAAATATTCATAAACTTCATTTCCCATGCCATGTAATTTTTGGAATTCAAAATGTTTATCTCCAAATAATTTTTGGATATAAGAAATGGTAAAGGCATTGTGTGTTGCAAATTGAGAATAAATATTCTTTGAATCATTTAATTGGTGTGCACACTTAAGATACGACAAATCTGTCATAAATTTTTTTGTAAAAACTGGATAGTTAGGAAGTCCCCGCTCTTGAGCATATTTAATCTCTGTATCCCAATACGCACCTTTGACTAACCTAATATTCATTAATTTATTAAGTTTTTTTAACTTTTTTTCAAGCCATTCAATTACAAAAGTGCTTCGTTGTTGATAGGCCTGAACAGCTAAACCAAACCCATTATAAACATCATCAATTAAATTACTTTCAAGAATATTTTCAGTTAACATTAGAGACGTTGTCAATCGATCAGCTTCCTCAGCATCAAAACATATATCAACTTTACATTCTCTACCTAGTTCAACTAATTTAAACATTTTAGGTAACAATTCTTTATAAAGTATTTCTAACTTTTGACGTTCGTATCTTGGGTGTAACGCAGATAACTTAATTGATATGCTGTGCTGCATATCAGATATTGAATTGCTTGTTGCTATAATGGCAGCTTCATAATTTTGATAATATTTTTCAGCATCTTCATAAGTAAGTGCAGCTTCACCTAACATATCAAAGGAATATGCATAATTATTATCCTTACTATTTCTGATTTTTTTATTTGCATTGGTAATATTTTTTTCAAAAATAAACTGCTTTGCTAAAATATTTATTGATTGTTTAATGGCAGAACGTAAGATTGGGCCGCTAAGATTTTTTAATAAGTCTTTAAATATTTGGGATTCATTTATATCATTTTTTTTTACGATTTTTCCTGTTAGCATAAATGCCATTGATGAAATGTTAATAAATAATTCTTTATCTTTAGAAATGTGCTCTTTCCATTTTCCTGATGGAATTTTATCTTCAATTAACTGGTTGATAGTTGCTTTGTCAGGTATTCTTAATAAAGCCTCTGCCAAACACATTAAAACTATACCTTCATTAGTACTAAGGTCGTATTCATGCATTAATTTTTCAAAATGATTGTCAGACTTGTAAGACCGTGCAGCACCAATAATATTCTTGGTTAATTTATCTATTTCAAGTTGATGCTCTGAATAAAAAGGCCGAATAACTGGAAGAAAATTTTTTCTTAAAAGCTCTTTCTGGTCTAAAAACTTGTTTTCAAAAATATCCTTCATATTGGTCTCTATTACGTAGTTAGAAGAACCATAAATGCTATTTATAAGAAATAATTACTTTATTTTGCCTAATTTATAAAATTAATTCTTTTATAATTATCAATTATGGAATAAATTTACTTATATATTAAATAAATACAGTAAATATTACTATGCTAGATAATGTCGATATTAAATTAATTAGTCTCTTAACTGAAAATGGACGAGAAACACTTAGTAATCTTGCAAAAAAAGTAAATCTTTCAATTTCACCATGTCAAACTAGAGTCAGAAGACTTGAGAGTGAGGGGTATATAATTGGATACTCTGCAAGAGTTGACCATCAAAAACTTGACCAAGAACACATAGCTTTTGTACAAGTTTCATTGTCTGATACTAGAGCTCAAGCACTAAAAGAGTTTAATAAAGAAGTTAATAATCTAATAGCAGTTGAGCAATGCCATATGATTGCTGGTAGCTTTGATTATTTATTAAAAGTTAGAAGTTCAAATATAGTTGACTATCGCACCTTGCTCTCAGACTATATTTCCTCATTGCCATATGTGGCATCAACTTCGACTTTTGTTTCGATGCAAACTATAAAGGGTTAATTTTATTTATCTTCTATTGATTAGTTTTTAAATACTAATTCTTTTGGAAAATTGCAAAAAGCTTCAAAACCATTATCTGTAACCCGCATAGCTTCACTCACCTCTACACCCCAATCCCCCATTTGCATGACTGCAATCATATGCAGCGTACAATTGGTTTGAAGAATTGTTGGATCACCTTTAGAGATATTAACCGTTCTTTCCCCCCAATCAGGTGGAAAGCCAGCCCCTATAGAATAACCAGTTCTAGAATCTTTTTTAATATTATATTTATCAAGTACTTTCCAAAATGTTTGTGCAACACTGTCTGCTGTCACGCCAGCTTTAATTGCTGACTTACCTTCTTCAAGAGCTTCGATAGTTTTGTTCATGACATCTAGTTTTTGCTGATCTTCTTTGCCCAGAAATACCGTTCTTGCCATAGGACAATGATATCTTTTATAAGCTCCAGCAATTTCTATTACCGTTGCTTCATTCTCTTTAAATAATTCGTTGCTCCAGGTTAAGTGTGCAGCGGAGGTGCCTTGACCAGTTGGAAACATTGGCGCAATGCTTGGATAATCACCACCAAAACCTTCTTGGCCTTTGATTAAACCTGAATACACTGCTGCTGCTGCATCACATTGTCTAGTGCCAACATTAATTGT
>CAJJAN010000009.1 GCA_905182145.1 uncultured Pelagibacteraceae bacterium | reverse complement strand
GGTGGTCCATCAGTATGTAGTACTTCATCAAACGGCTCATACCAAATAACATCCTCAGCAACTTCCCGCCAAAAATTCTCTTTATCTGTGATTGATTTGTTAAATGTATCTAAATATTTACTCATAGTTTCAGCAATAAAACCATAGGGTTAGCATATAAGCAAATGAATTATCTAACTGGTACAGAGGTATTAATATGCACAATAATTATTAACAATATTTAATAAGATTCATCTTGTAATGCTTCATTTATAAGTTCACAATTATTTCATACAAGATGATAAATAATTTACTAGGGAGTAAAAAATGACACAAATAAATATAAGCGCCTCACTGGACACTAAGCACTTAGAAGTTGCTTATCCATTTAAGGCAAAATATGGAAATTATATAAATGGAGCATTTGTTGAACCAAAATCTGGTCAATATTTTGAAAATTGTTCACCTATTACAGGTGAGGTTATCTGTGAAATGGCAAGATCAAATGCAGATGATGTAAACTCGGCTATTGATGCGGGACACGCAGCTTTTCCAGCTTGGGGCAAAACCTCTCTTGCCGAAAGAGCAAATATTTTAAATAAAATTGCTGATGTAATGGAAGCTAACTTAATGTTGTTAGCTACTGCTGAAACTATTGATAATGGAAAGCCAATTAGAGAAACAGTTAATGCTGATATGGCATTAGCAGTTGATCACTTTAGATATTTTGCTGGTTGTATTAGAGCAGAAGAAGGATCTATTGCAGAGATTGATGCAAATACTTATGCGTATCACTTTAAAGAACCGTTAGGAGTAGTTGGACAAATTATTCCATGGAACTTTCCAATACTAATGGCAACATGGAAAGTGGCACCAGCATTAGCTGCTGGTAACTGTGTGGTATTAAAGCCAGCTGAACAAACTCCAGCATCTATCATGGTACTTATGGAACTTATAGGTGACTTACTTCCTGCTGGTGTACTAAATATAGTTAGTGGCTATGGTCTTGAGGCTGGAAAACCTCTTGCATCTTCTAATCGAATTGCAAAAATTGCATTTACTGGTGAGACAACTACTGGTCGTTTGATTATGCAATATGCTTCGCAAAACTTGATACCAGTTACATTGGAATTAGGTGGAAAATCACCTAATGTTTTCTTTGAAGATGTTATGCGCGAAGATGATGCTTACCTTGATAAGTGTTTAGAAGGTTTCACTATGTTTGCATTAAATCAGGGAGAAGTATGTACTTGTCCAAGTAGAGCTCTTATTCAAGAGTCTATTTATGATGCTTTCATGGAAAAAGCTTTAAAGCGTGTTGATGCAATAACCCAAGGCAATTCATTACAAATGGATACTATGATAGGTGCGCAAGCTTCA
The DNA here is from genome assembly GCA_905182145.1 of uncultured Pelagibacteraceae bacterium. GTDB lineage: Bacteria > Pseudomonadota > Alphaproteobacteria > Pelagibacterales > AG-422-B15 > CACCCN01. The sequence continues at coordinate 10,973 of CAJJAN010000009.1, read as the reverse complement.
ACTGAACAAATGGAAAAAATTGCTTCTTATCTTACTCTTGGTAAAGATGAGGGTGCCGAAGTGTTGGCTGGTGGTAATGTCGCTAAGTTAAATAGTGGATTAGAGAATGGTTACTACATAGAGCCAACTGTCTTTAAGGGAAATAATAAAATGCGAATTTTCCAAGAAGAAATCTTTGGTCCTGTAGTTTCAGTTACTACTTTTAAAGATGAAGCGGAAGCACTAGAAATAGCTAATGATACTTTGTATGGCTTAGGTGCTGGAGTTTGGTCAAGAGACGCAAACTTAGCTTTTAGAATGGGTAGAGGTATTCAAGCTGGAAGAGTGTGGACTAATTGTTACCATGCTTATCCTGCTCATGCTGCATTTGGTGGATACAAACAATCAGGCATTGGAAGAGAAAATCATAAAATGATGCTTGATCACTACAGACAAACTAAAAACTTATTAGTATCCTATGATCCTAATAAACTAGGATTCTTTTAGGATCTATTAAAATAGCCCCCTACAATAATCAAGGGGGGCTACTTAAATTTTCAAGGTAAACATGACTGAAAAACATATAATGGAAGTATCAGCAACTGATGCTGCTCTAAGCTTAATCAACGACCTCAAGCAAAAATATGGAAATGAATTAATTTTTCATCAATCGGGTGGTTGTTGTGATGGAAGCGCACCCATGTGCTACGAAGCTAAAGATTTTTTCTTAGGTGATCAGGATATCAAACTTGGAGAAATTGGTGGAGTTCCATTTTATATGAATAAAGATCAATATGATAGATGGCGAAATACAGATCTCATCATAGATTCAGTTTCTGGTATTGGTGGCATGTTCTCTTTAGATAATGGTACTGGAAGAAGATTTTTGACCAGATCTACAGTTTGTGCTGTATAACTAAATTCTATAAATTAAAAAAAATTACAATATTTCTAGAGAATCTATTAACTTTTGTATATTATAGGCAAAATTTCAAATACAGAGGTTTCTATGGGTATTCATCACGATTATAAGTCAAAAAGAGGCGAAAGAGCTATGGCGAAGCAAGAAAAACGCGAGTCTAAGCATGCTGATAACGCAGATAAAAAAGAAGAAGAAAAATTAGTTAAAGAGCTAAAGAAAGCAGGACTTAGCCCAGAGGACATTAAAGAATTCTTAATTGGCCGTGCAAAAGGTTAATAAAAAACTAGAAGCGGATAAAAAAGAAAAATTATCCATTGCTTTAAGAGCCAACTTGCAGAAACGCAAACTTTTTCAAAAAAAAATTAATAACAAAGGTAAAAATATATGACAATAATGTCTGACAACTGGATTACAAAAATGGCTCGTGAAGAAAATATGATTGCGCCATTTGTAGACGGACAAAAAAAAGATGGAACTATTTCTTATGGAGTTTCTTCATATGGATATGATGCACGGGTATCAAGTGAATTTAAAGTTTTTACCAATTTAGACTCTGTAATTGTTGATCCAAAAAACTTTAATGAAAAAAGTTTTGTCGACCGTTCTGGAGATGAATGTATTATTCCTCCAAACTCTTTTGCACTAGCCCGAACAGTTGAATATTTTAAGATTCCTAAAGATGTATTGGTTATATGTTTAGGTAAATCAACTTATGCGCGTTGTGGAATTATTGTTAATGTAACACCACTTGAGCCAGAGTGGGAAGGTCACGTAACTTTAGAGTTCTCAAATACCACACCGCTACCAGCAAAAATTTATGCTAATGAAGGTGCATGTCAGTTTTTATTTTACAAAGGTGAGGCCCCACCAGCAGTTACTTATAAAGACCGAAAAGGTAAGTATATGAAGCAAGAAGGCGTTACGCTTCCCAAACTTTAAAATATTACAATGGAAAAAATAGTTATAGTTGGAGAAGAACCTCTTCAAGGAACTATTGCAATTAGTGGTTCAAAAAATGCTTCACTGCCACTAATGGCTGCAAGTATATTGACAAACGATCCACTCATTTTAAACAATACCCCCAATCTTGCAGATATTCATACCATGGGTAGTGTTCTGGATTCTCTTGGGGTAAATTTTGATAAGACAAATTTGATTGAAAATAATCAAATACAATTAACGTACAAAGAGAGTAACAAAGCTTTAGCTGAATATGATTTGGTAAGAAAAATGCGAGCGAGTATTTTAGTTTTAGGCCCACTGCTTGCTAGAAAAAGAGAGGCTTCAGTTTCTATGCCTGGAGGTTGTGCAATTGGAGCAAGACCAGTAAATATTCATGTAGACGCACTTGCTAAACTTGGGGGGGAATTTAATTTAGAACAAGGGTATATAAAATGTGAAGCGAAAGCTGGATTAAAAGGTGCTAAAATTGAGCTACCGATGATCTCAGTTGGAGCTACCGAAAATATTATTATGGCTGCAACTTTAGCTAAAGGTGAAACAGAAATTAACAATATTGCAATTGAACCTGAAATTATTGATTTAATTGATTGTTTAAAAGCAATGGGTGCACTGATTGAACTGCAGCCCAACAGAAAAATATTAATCCAAGGCGTAGATGAATTACATGGAGCTACTCACAATGTAATTCCAGATCGAATTGAAGTAGGTACATATATAATTGCTGGGGCAATTACTGAGGGTGAACTAGAATTAAAAAATATTAACTTTGATCATATTGAAAATTTACTATCCGTATTTGAAAACTTAGATATCAATATGCATAAAGGTGACAATAGTCTTAAAGTCAATATTTCTGATATTAGTAAAAGTATCGAACTAGATACACGAGAGTTTCCTGGTTTTCCAACAGATCTACAGGCGCAAATGATGGTGCTACTATCTTTATCTAATAGTTCGTCAGTCATAAGAGAAAACATATTTGAAAATAGGTTTATGCATGTCCCTGAATTAAATCGAATGGGAGCAAATATAGAAACCATTGGATCTAAAGCCATAATCAATTCTTGTGGTGGATTTTCAGGAGCACAAGTTATGGCCACTGACCTAAGAGCATCTGTAAGCTTAGTGCTTGCAAGCTTAATTGCAAAAGGTGAGACGACTATAAATAGAGTTTATCATTTAGACAGAGGATATGAAAAGTTAGAAAATAAACTAGCTTCATGTGGTGCCAACATAAAAAGAATACAGTAATATAAATTAATGCGATTAAATGCCATCGACACAGACGAATTAAAGATAATCTCTACTGTTTTAAAAGATGGATTAATAGAGGTTAGTGACGTTAAATATTTACCTTCTATTCGTTCATTTGTTGCTATGATTACTCGATTTATGTGGGAAGAGCAGGCCATTAATAAAGTAAATCTTAGAACTAAGGCGGTTGTATTTTTTGAAGAAGTTTTATCTGTCACATCTAAAAATATTGATCAAGCTGACAAAAAAAATGTACTTGAGTTGCTAGATTTTAACTATTACACCAATAAAAGTAAAAATTTAGAAATTGAATTGCTTTTTAAAAACGATGCCACTATAAAAATCGAGACAGAACTTGTGAAATGCAAGCTAGAAGATCGTGGTGAACCATGGTCTGTAAAAAAAGAACAGCCAAAAGAAAATTAGTAATGAAAAAAATTGTCAGCAAAGACTTAGATTTTGATATTCAATTAGAAGAAATTCTTTCTCTCGATAGAGGTGTTCCAGTTGATATTAATGAGACTGTAAAAAATATTATCAGTGACGTAAAAGAAAATGGTGATGAGTCATTAATAAAACTAACTAATAAACTAGATAATAATAATTTAAGTTTAGATAATATTCTAGTATCTCAAGATGAAATTGAGTTTGCATCAGAAAATATTTCTAATGAACTTAAGCAAGCCATACAGCTTTCTCACGATCGTGTAACTGCATATCATCAAAAACAGTTACCAGAAGATCTTAATTACAAAGATGATCTTGGAATCGAACTAGGGTATATCTGGAATTCTATTGAATCTGCTGGAGTCTATGTTCCAGGTGGAACTGCAAGTTATCCAAGTTCAGTTATTATGAATACAGTTCCCGCAAAGGTTGCAGGAGTTGAAAATATTACTATGGTCACACCGGCAAATAGTGGAAAAATAAATCCATTAGTTTTATATGCTGCAAAAATTTCTGGAGTTGATAAAATTTTTAAAATAGGTGGTGCGCAAGCTATAGCTGCACTTGCATATGGAACAAAAACTATATCTCCTGTTAATGTTATAGTTGGCCCAGGTAACGCTTATGTAGCTGAAGCTAAAAAAATGGTGTATGGAGATGTTGGCATAGACATGGTAGCTGGCCCATCAGAAATATTGGTCATTGCTGACAAAGACCAAGACGCCAGAAACATTGCAGCTGACTTAATTTCACAAGCTGAACATGATGTCAGTGCTCAAAGTATCTTTATAACAGACGATATTACTCTTGCCGAAAATGTTGAACTAGAAGTAGCGGAGCAACTTGTTAGCTTGCCAAGAAAAGAAATAGCCTTCAAGAGCTGGAATGATAATGGAGCTATAATAATTGTTGAGAGTATCGATGAGGCCATCAAAGTATCTAATAGATTTGCTCCTGAACACCTAGAGTTGATGGTAGGCAATGCTAGGTCTCACCTTAAAAAAATCAAAAATGCAGGTGCTATATTTTTAGGTCCTAATACGCCAGAAGCAGTCGGTGATTATATAGCCGGACCCAGTCATGTTTTGCCAACTTCTAAGTCAGCAAAATATTCTTCTGGACTTTCTGTTTTTGATTTCTTAAAAAGAACTTCAATTGTCGAATGTTCTCAAGAAAACTTAAATCAAATCGGGCCAGCTGCTAATGAGATTGCTGTCAACGAAGGACTTGACGGGCATGCAAGATCAATAGATTATAGGCTTACAAAAAAATAATATATGTCAAAAGAAGAAATTTTAGAGTTTAAAGGCAAGGTTTCAGAAATCTTACCAAACGCAATGTTTAAAGTTGAACTCGAAAATGGTCATACGGTTCTAGCTCATACTGCTGGTAGAATGAGAAAAAATAGAATTCGTGTTCTGACTGGTGACGAAGTGTTAGTACAAGTAACACCTTATGATCTTACAAAAGGTCGAATTACTTTTAGATATAAATAACCAATCGAGATTTACAGTTGCAATTTATACTTGGTAGCTCATCCCCTAGACGCAAAGAACTTTTAGAAAGTATTGGGGTAATTCCAGATCTAATTATAAGTCCAGACATTGACGAAAAGAATCTAAAAGATGAATTACCTGTTGCTTGTGCTCAAAGGCTTGCTAAGAACAAGGCCTTAAAAATTCAAAGTGAACAACCAAATTCTATAATTCTAACTGCAGACACCATTGCATTTTGTGGTAGACGTATCATCGATAAGACTGACAATATAGAAATTGCAAAAAAATACCTCCAACTCTTATCAGGTCGAAGACACAGAGTAGTATCATCTATTTTCGTTACCAATGGAGACAAGAGTATTTCTAAATCAGTTCAAACTATAATTAATTTTAAGAGTCTTACAAATCTAGAAATCGATAAATACTTAGAAAGTAAAGAATGGATCAACGTTGCTGGAGCTTATAAAATACAAGGTATTGCAGCGGCATTTGTTAAATCAATTAATGGTTCATATACAAATGTTGTTGGATTGCCATTATATGAGGTTAAAAATATGCTTTCATCTATGGGTTATTTAGATTAAAACAATAACTTCGATTATTAAATCAAGGCTCGATAGCTCAGTTGGTAGAGCAAAGGACTGAAAATCCTTGTGTCGGTGGTTCAAGTCCACCTCGAGCCACCATTTTACTCTGGTACACGCCCCCAAGTTATTGAAGACCAAATTCTCTCATGAATATAATAAAGTGTTATTTTTGTTAAGATTTCAAAACCAGCAATTAATCCTGCAGTTTCAAAAGCAGTAAAATCTGACTGCCATATAACCAAATAACTAATTATAAATGTATCAATAGTAGCTGTAAATCTCCAAGTGAAAGCCTTCACTAGTGATCTTGATTTATTACTCTTTGTAGACATATAATTTTTTTAGTAAGGTTTTTTGTAAGTTGTATTATACAAAATAAGTATCAAAATATCACCTCTTTAAAACTTTAATAATACAACAAATTCAATAACATATATGTTGCTGTACTATTGTTGCTATATAGTTTATTAGTGTTTTTTTATTTGCAGCTGTAGCTCAGTTGGTTAGAGCGCCTGGTTGTGGACCAGGAGGTCGTCTGTTCAAGTCAGACCAGCTGTACCACTTTTATTAAATTGTCTTTGGTTTGTGTGCGTAAGGTAAACTTATAGCCATCATAAATACTAAGATCATTATAAATCCACACCCCATATATAGATAAATAAATTCGCTTGTTATTTCGTAACTTTTGGAGATTAGCAATACTGCTATAGGAGCAATTGCAAAAGAAACAATAAATTTTATCCCATAAACAAGTCCTTGATACTTTTCAGGAGAAAATTTAGCCAGAAGTACATTTTCTGCGGGTAAAATACTAGAATTGAAAGCTACAGTCATAAGCGCAAATACAATCAGCAAGTAGTTTGAGGTAGAAGCTACAATAAATAACAATATTGCTTGACCAAAAATACCAGAAACATAAATAATTTTTTCTGAATATTTATCAGCAAGAATTCCCCCAATATAGTTCATTAGACCACTGACAATATATATACTAGCAACAGCCATTCCAATTTTTGCTGTATCCAAGTTAAGACTTTCACTAAGCCTAATATCAATTACTTTAGGAATAGAAGTTTGTAATATCTGAAATATAAAACCCATACATGTTATACTAATAAGCATAATTATGATTATTTTGAAATAATCTCCATTTGGTGGATTTTCTTTAAATTTTTCTGAAGTAATATTTTTAATAGGTATTGATTTAGATATAATATGCCAAGTAAGAAGTACGCCAAAAAATATAGATACGATACCAGGTATAATGAAGGCCATTTGCCAATTAAGGTAGTCAATAATAATACCAGAGCTAAGTGCTCCAATACCTATACCTACTCCTCCAAATATATTATTAAACCCTAAAGCTCTTCCCGTTGCCTTTGATGAGTTAACAACCCAAGCAATTCCAGCAGGATGATAAATAGAACAAAATAATCCAAGAATAGATAAGCTAATCAATAGGTAGAATTTATTAGCACTTAAGCCACAGCTAATAGATGCTAATCCTAAGCCAATAAACATAATTGCCATCATGCCTGATCTGCTCCAACGGTCACTTAGCCATCCAGAAGGTATTGCGCCCAAGCCAACTAGCAATGATCCAAGAAACCAAAGATTAATCAACTCGTCATAACTAAATTGCCAATCATCTTCTATTGCCAAAACAATCACAAAGTAAAAAGCAGCAAACATATGCATGAACAAGTGACCTGTTGCAGCGTAGAAGGTAGTTAATTTTGCAGTATTTTGATTCATTTTTATGATTCGATATATTTCATAAATATAGCCTTTTTTTAAGGAATAACGACAGTCTTTGAAAAACCCAAAATCTAAATAAATGATTAAATATTGACTTTTTCCCATAATTCGGGCATTTCATTGCCAATGATTACAATGCTACATCATCACTATCATATTTAAGTTTGTTAAAAACGTTTTAACAGACAACGACCCCCTATATAAATTACTAAGTTAACATTTGAGTATCAAATAACTGATACCATACTATGAATATAAATTATGAATAAAATCAATAAGCCAAAAGCTCAACTACCTAAAGGGTTTAAAGATAGCTCTGAGGAAAATATAGATATTAGAAATCAAGTTATTACTATTATCAGAAATGAGTGTGAGAAATTTGGTTTTAAAAATATAGACACACCTGCGCTTGAATATACTGAAGCCTTAGGAAAATTTTTACCTGATGTAGACAGACCAAGTGGCGGTGTATTTTCCTTCCAGGATGAAGATGATCAATGGATATCAATGCGTTATGATTTAACTGCACCGTTAGCAAGATATGTTGCAGAAAATTATCAATTTATTCCAAAACCTTTTAAACGATACCAGGTTGGTTCAGTTTGGCGAAATGAGAAACCAGGCCCAGGAAGGTATAGAGAATTTATTCAATTTGATGCTGATGCAATAGGAATTAGTAATAATTACATCGATGCTGAATTATGTGTAATGGTTGCAAAGATATTTATTGAATTGGGCTTCACTGCAAAAGAATATAAAGTAAAATATTCAAGTAGAGTAATTTGGGAAAATCTCTTTAAGCAGATTGAACTTGATGAAACACAAATACCGGCAGTTTTAAGAGCAGTAGATAAATTGGATCGCTTAGGAATAGATGGCGTTAAAGAATTACTTTTAGAAGGCCGTAAAGATAAATCTGGTGATTTCATGCAGGGTGTTAATCTAAAAGATAAGCAAGCTAGTGAAATTTTAAACTTTATTTCTAATAAAACTATCAAGGATGATCAGCTTAATTCTTTTGAAGAGTATCTGCAGAATTACAAAGAACTTCCATTTGAGTTTGATCCGACTGTAGTAAGAGGATTGGAGTATTATACAGGACTTGTTTTTGAAGTTGAGCTTACTGCCAAGATATTAAATGATAAAGGCAAAGAAGTTATCTTTGGTTCTGTAGCTGGAGGTGGAAGATATGACAAATTAATAGCAAGATTTGGCAAGGAAGATGTTCCTGCAACAGGTATTTCTATAGGGGTTGATAGATTAGTATACGCTATTGAACAGCTTGATAAGATTAGCTCGAGCAAAAAACCTTTGATAATTATAGCAAATCTACTGCCTGATCAAATTTCCACTTATTTAACAATAGCAGATCAACTTCGCACAGAAGGATATGCGTGTGAGATTTTTTATGGATCAAATAATTTAAGTAAGCAGCTAAAATATTGTGATAAAAGAAAAGCTTCTGTTGTAGTTATTATGGGTGAAGATGAATTAAAAAATAATACTATTTCAATAAAAAATTTGACTGTTGGAAAAGAGCTATCAAAAAACATAGATAGTCGAGAAGAATGGAAAGAATTAAAAGCTGGTCAATTTACAATTAATAAAGATGAACTACTTACTGAAATAAAAAAAATCTTTATTTAAAATGCCTGACAATCAATCAATTCAAGAATTAAATAATAAATTTAAAGAGTTTTTTCTTTTGGAGGGTTTTGATTATATAGAGCCACCATTAGTAGTTAGCTCTGATATCTATTTTGAGACTTCAGGAGAACAAATTAGAAAAGACATGTTTTCAGTTTCAAGTGCGCAAGGAATAGAAATGTGTTTAAGGCCAGACTTAACAATTCCAACATGCCAAGCATATTTACAAAATAATCATAAATTTGATCAAGCTAAACTTTGTTATAGTGGACCAATCTTTAGATCTGGAAATGTTAATAATTCAATAGAACTTAATCAATCTGGAGTTGAGATACTTAATACAAATACCGTTAAAGATAGCAATTACCAAGAAGAGATAGAGATAATTAATCTGGCAATTAAAACTTTGAATAATATTAACAAAGTAAATTTTGATATTAATTTAGGTAATGTATCAATATTTATAGAATTTCTTAACTGCCTAGATTTACCGCAACGTTGGAAAGATAGATTAAGAAGGCATTTCTTTAGAAGAGATTATTTTGAATCGCTATTAAAACGTATTGAGCTTGGAATAGGTTTTAATGAAACCAGAAAAGAAGATGTATTGAAGGCACATCTTGGAATTAAAGCTGATATATCTGACAGTGAGTTAAAAGAACTTCTAGTAAATGTGAACTCAATAGAATTTGGAGAGCGATCTATTGAAGATATTATTAATCGTTTAAATATTAAAAGTGAGACAATTATTTCAAGTGAAAAAGGGGTTGAAATAGTTAGATTAATTAGATCATTTCTCAGTATTGAATGTGAGTTAAGTCTATTGCCAAATGCCATAGACTCTTTTTCAAAAAAAGAAAGTTCAAAGCAATTTGATACTGTTTTTCAAATGGCCTCAAATTTTAGTAAAAAAATGAAGCTAGGAATTGGAACTAGAGATATTAATTTCAAAACTGATTTTGGTCATTCTATTGAGTATTATGATGGAACTATGTTTGAAATTGAGGATAAAGATAATCAAAATAATAAGGTAGTCGTTGGTGGAAGATATGACGCTCTTCTTGTTAATTTAGGTTTAGACAACAAAGCATCTGCAATTGGTTTTGCAGTAAATAATAATAATATTTAAGTTATGAGCAATAATTCAACATTAAGAATAGCTTTTCCAAGTAAAGGTAGACTAAGAAAAGATCTAGAAAAATTACTTAGTTCAAAAAAAATTAGTTTTATAGATGAAGGCAATGATAGAAATTATATTGCTAAATTATCCTCTCATAATGACATATTAGTATATTTTATGGGCGCAAAAGAAATAGTTACTCAATTAGATGAGGGAAATATTCATTTAGGAATTACAGGTGATGACCTTGTGCAAGAATACATGTTTGACTATGATTCAAAAGTTTCTAGTGAGTTAACATTAAATTTTGGTAAAGCAAACTTAGTAGTGGCAGTTCCTAAAATTTGGCTTGATGTTACTACCATGGCCGATTTAGATGAAATTAGTCATATTAAAAGAATGAGTACGTCGAAGCGTCTCAAGGTTGCAACTAAATATATAAACCTAACTAATCGTTTTTTTTCTAAGTGTGGAGTTACAGATTATAGAACTGTGGGAAGTTCAGGTTCAACAGAAAGTGCGCCATTTAATGGTATGTCAGATGTTATAGTTGATATCACATCAACAGGAGAAACATTAAAAGCTAATAATTTAAGAATACTAGATGATGGATTAATATTAAATTCATCGGCTAATATTTTTAAATCTCAAACAGCTAATTGGAGTCCGAATTTAGAAAAAATTTGTGAACAATTTTTAAGTTCAGTATCATAATCACATCATGAAGAAGTCAATTCAATCTAAATCATTATCACCAAAAGATATTGATAGAATTATAGAGATGGGTTGGGAGGACAGAA
>CAJJAN010000008.1 GCA_905182145.1 uncultured Pelagibacteraceae bacterium | reverse complement strand
TTACCAAAACCAGGTACGATTACAAATCCGTTTCCAACTAGCCAATTCATATAATTAGTGTCGAACATTTGATCGTTATGTTTAACAAAACCTTCAATAGGCTCTCTTATTACATTAAACCCTGCTTCTTCGATTATTTTAGCCGCCTTATCATAAATCTGAGCATCTTTACTATCTGGTCGACATAATGATTGAGCTGTACACTGAACAACAACAACAGTTCTTAGGTCAATAAATCGAGCAATACCATCAATGTGACCTTTAGTAAGATCTCCATCTGGAATACCCTCTATAAAAATAACATTTGTTACGCCAAAGTGTTCTTTTAGATCGCTTTCTGCTTGTTGTTTATCGTAGTTCAAATTTCGATTTGGATCACCAATGGTGCTCCAATTTAATATAACTGTGTCAAATCCATTAAACTCTAAGTTACCTCGTTCATGTACTATATCTATGTGATCAACAGGCATATCAAGGATTGCACCAACTTTGTCGGGGACGACATTATCTAAATTAAAAGGTATATCTGATCCAAATGCGCCACCCCAAGCATCAAAATTCCAATTTTGAATCCTTAACTCATTATCATTTAAAACATAAACAGGTCCATTGTCTCTCATCCAAGCGTTGTCATTTGGTACTTCGTGCCAATGAATATTTTTATTTTCTGGATCTACCTCGATGTCTCTTATGGCTTTTTTTGCATCTTCATAGATTTGTTTTGAATCGTATAGAATATGAATCTTTTCATAGCGTGCAACAATACTAGCTATCTTTGCAAAAGTTATTTCATAATCTTTTTCCCAATAACCAGGCCATTGCATCCAAATCGCCTCTTGCGGTTCCCATTCAGCCGGAACGCGCTTGGTATTATTAGTAATTTCATTTGCTTGAGTATTAATACTCATTACTGAAATTAAAAGTGTTACAAAGATAATCCAAATTTTACTTTTCATTTTGTTTCCACGTGATGGTGCATGTTTGTTGAGGCTTTGTATAAGAATGCTTACAGAGGTAATTTTAAAAATATGTAAGTTTTCATTTACCTTTAAATTATACTTTAGATAAGTATCCAACAATACCAAAGAGGTAAATCAAAAGAAAAATCAAATTTACCCATTTTAATTGAGGCTCAGTGTGTAGCCATGCCATGTAAATCCAAATAAGGCAAAATGGAAAAGAAAAAAACATAGCAAGAGGATACCAATCAAAAATAATTGCTAGCGCACTAAGTATTCCAAGTAACAGAGCAACATTTTTTAAAATTCTTTCAGTTTTTAATGAAATTGTTAATGGAAATAATGTTGTGAATATATGGTTAATAAATTTATCCATTAACAGACTTGTATTCTAACTAGAGTAACTATTCAAATAATTTCTTATTCCCACTCAATAGTGCCTGGGGGTTTAGAGGTTGTATCATAAACTACTCTGTTAATACCCTTAACCTCATTTATAATTCTAGTTGAAACTTTACTTAAAAATTCACCACTAAAAGCATAAAAATCTGCTGTCATTCCATCAACTGATGTCACCGCTCTTAGACCGCAAACAAATTCATAAGATCTCTGATCACCCATTACACCTACTGTTCTCACTGGCAATAAGACTGCAAAAGCTTGCCAAATTTCATTATACAAATTTGCTGCCTTAATTTCTTCAATATATATTTTATCTGCTTCTTGAAGTATCTTTACTTTTTCTTTGGTAACATCGCTCAACACTCTAATACCTAATCCAGGACCTGGAAACGGATGTCTTTGTATAAAATCTTTTGGCAGCTTTAATTGTTCACCAAGTTTTCTTACTTCGTCTTTAAACAACTCTCTTAATGGCTCCACAAGTTCTAACTTCATGTCTTTTGGTAAACCACCAACGTTATGATGTGACTTTATCACTGAAGTAGGTCCACCATGGAAACTCTGACTTTCAATTACATCTGGATAGATCGTACCTTGAGCTAAAAATTTTGCTTTTGATATTTTTTTTGATTCAGTATTGAAAATTTTAATAAATAAGTTGCCAATAATTTTACGTTTTTTTTCTGGGTCAGAGATACCTTTTAGTGCAGTAAAAAATTTATTTTTTGCATCAACCGTAATAAGTTTAGATTTAAAATGTCTCTTAAATAAACCTTGAACTTCTTTGGTTTCATTTAATCTCATTAAACCTGTATCTACATAAATACAGGTAAGTTGTTTATTGATGGCTTTTGAAATTATTGCAGCTGTTACCATACTATCCACACCACCTGACAAACCACAAATTACATGGTTTTTTCCAACTTGATCTTTAATTTTAGAAATTTGAGTCTTCAAATAATTTTGCATACTCCAATTAGGATTTGCGTGACAAATCTTGATAATAAAGTTTCTAATAATTATTTCCCCTTGTTGCGTATGTACAACCTCAGGATGAAATTGTAGGCCATATATATTTAATTTTTTATTTTCTATACCAACAAACTTTGAATTTTTACTAGTTGCAATAGTGGAAAAGTTTTCTGGCAATTTAATTGCCTTATCGCCATGACTCATCCAAACGTAGTGCTGATTATTTTTTAATTTCACACCATGAAAAAGCTTGCTCTTACTTTTTTGTGTAATTAAAGTTTTTCCAAACTCTCTTTGATTAGATATTTCAACCTTACCACCCAATTGATGCACAATTAGTTGCATACCGTAACATATTCCAAGAATTGGTATCTTTAATTCAAATATTTTTTGATCAATTTTAGGTGTGCGAGACTTATGAACACTAGCAGGTCCTCCTGAAAAAATAATTCCTGAAGGTAAGTTCACTTTAATTTTACTTATAAGATTTCTATTGCTTACAATTTCACAGTATACACCAGCTTCTCTAACTCTTCTTGCTATCAGCTGGGTAACCTGTGAACCAAAATCAACTATGTAGATCAAAAAAAACCTCTTTTATTTAATTTCTAATTTTTTGATTT
>CAJJAN010000007.1 GCA_905182145.1 uncultured Pelagibacteraceae bacterium | reverse complement strand
CGTTGATATTGTAGTTAAAGGATCAGTTGGTCATATGTCTGCATTTATGGCACAATCTGGTACTTTATTAGTATGTGGAGATGCAGGCGATGCTCTTGGAGATAGCTTATATGAAACTGAAATTTTTGTTAAAGGCAAAGTTAAGTCACTGGGAGTTGACTGCATTGAAAAAAAAATAAAACCTAAGCATATAAAAAAAATAATAGAGCTATTAAAAAAAAGTAAGATTAAAAATATAAAACCAGAACAATTTAAAAGATATGGGTCAGCAAGAAAATTATATAATTTTAATATAGACAATGTATCTGAGTATTAAACATGAACGATAAAACTAAAACACATCCAAGAATCTCAGCAACGTTTGATGAGTACACGAATTCAGAAATTCGTCGCGCAGCTGAAACTGGAATCTATGACATTAGGGGCGGTGGATCAAAAAGAAAACTACCTCATTTTGATGACTTGCTATTTCTTGGTGCTTCAATTTCTAGATACCCATTGGAAGGCTATAGAGAAACTTGTAATACAAAAGTTACACTTGGTACAAGGTATGCAAAAAAACCACTTGAACTAGATATTCCAGTAACTATTGCTGGGATGAGTTTTGGAGCCTTATCAGGTCCAGCTAAGGAGGCGCTTGGACGTGGTGCAACTGCCGCGGGAACTTCTACTACAACTGGTGATGGGGGAATGACTCCTGAAGAAAGAGGACAATCAAAACACTTAGTGTATCAATTGCTTCCATCTAGATATGGCATGAACCCAAATGATTTAAGAAAAGCCGATGCAATTGAAGTTGTTATCGGGCAGGGGGCAAAGCCTGGTGGTGGAGGAATGCTGCTTGGACAAAAGATTGATGATAGAGTAGCTGAAATGAGAACTCTTCCAAAGGGAGTAGACCAACGATCTGCATGTCGACATCCTGATTGGACCGGACCTGATGATTTAAAAATTAAAATTTTAGAACTAAGAGAGATAACTAATTGGCAAGTTCCTATCTTTATAAAAATAGCAGGGGCCAGACCTTATTATGATACTGCATTAGCAATCAAAGCTGGGGCAGATGTGGTTGTGATAGATGGTATGCAAGGTGGGACAGCCGCAACTCAAGAAGTATTTATTGAAAATGTGGGTCAACCCACTTTAGCGTGTATCAGACCCGCGGTTGAAGCATTACAAGATTTAAATATGCATAGAGAAGTACAATTAATTATATCTGGTGGCATAAGAAATGGTGCCGATGCTGCAAAAGCAATAGCTTTAGGGGCTGATGCAGTTTCAATTGGTTCAGCAGCAATGATAGCCATTGGGGATAATGATCCAAAGTGGGAAAAAGAGTATCAAAAACTAGGCACTGAAGCAGGCGCTTATGATGATTGGCACGAAGGTAAAGATCCTGCAGGTATTTTTACTCAAGATCCAAAATTAATGAAAAGATTAGATCCAGTTAAAGCAGGTAAACGGCTTTCAAACTTTCTAAAAGTTATGACTCTTGAAGCACAAACCATTGCTAGAGCTTGTGGTAAAAATGACTTACATAATCTTGAGCCAGAAGATTTGGTAGCATTAACTTTAGAAGCTGCTGCTATGGCAAAAGTTCCTCTTGCGGGCACTGACTGGATACCCGGATCTAAAAAAAATAAGTAGCGGTATAGTGAAAGAGCTAATTTTTATTTACAATGCTAAAAGTGGTCTATACCAAGCTGCAGTAGACTGGACACATAAAATTATTTCACCAGGAACATATGAATGCAGTTTATGTAGTTTAACTTATGGAAATTTAGGTAAATATAATAAATGGAGTAAGTTTCTAGAGACAATAAATATGAATAAAAGCTTTATCTATGATGACCAGTTAAGTGATTTAGATTTTTATAATAATGAATCGTTGCCATGTATTTTTCTGAGAAAAGATAATAATTATTCATTATTACTTACAAGTGATGAGCTAAATAATTCTGAAAATTTAGATAATTTAATAGATCTAATTAAAAAAAAATTATTTAATTAAACCCATTATTAAATATCTACATCAATCACTGAAATCCATATCAACAGACTCGATATTTAATTGACCAGCTAATCCAGCCTCTCTATGTTGATACCCTTCTAATAATTCAGGATCTGATGGCATCATATTTTCACCCATTACTTTCTTTGAAGGCCATTTAGCTATAGCAACGGCATCCCATAATTCTTCAACTTTTCCAATTGTCATTCTTGTAATTTTTGATTTGAAAATTAACTCACCACCAATTTCTTTAAGATGCTTTTCCATAATCTTCCCATATATTGCATAAGCTTCAGATCCAGTCAGACTAGTTTCTCTTCCATCTTTGTATTCTGCTTTATCCTTAAACTTTAGAAGATTGACCATAAAAACAGCTTGATCATCATTATTTTCTTCAAAAAACCCCTTCATTTGTTCTTTGTTAGGGTAGACGCGATTTTCGAATTTCATTTCTTTCATCTCTTAAGTAATTCTAAAATGAATGAGAGCTCATATTTTTACAAACTTCATTAAATTGATTAATAGTTTCAGTAATAATTGTATCAACACTTTTTATCTCATTGATCAAGCCAATCGATTGTCCAGCTAGTGCTGGTGCTGCGTTCATATCACCATTAAAATATAAATCCTTAATACCAATCATAGATGACATATCCATTAAACCTTTATCATATATTTCTTTGGTGAATTCAGTTTTTAGTGCCCTAATACAAGGCTTTGATTTTTTATTTAGAATATATGTACCTTGCTCATCAGAATTTAGTATTGCTTGCTTGAAGTTATCATGCACAGGACTTTCTTGAGATGAAACAAACCTAGTTCCCATTTGAATGCCTTCAGCACCAGCTGCAAATGCCGCTGCCATACCAATACCATCAACAATTCCACCTGCTGCAATCATCGGAATATCTGTGTGTCTTCTTATTGATTGTAATAAAACATACAGACCAACTTCTTCAGGACTTTTAAATCCACCGCCTTCAGTTCCTTCAACAACAAGTCCATCAACTCCAGCTTTCACAGCTTTTAATGCACCAGCCAAACTAGGAACTGCGTGAAATACAGTTATGCCAGCATCTTTTAAAACATGAATGTACTTTGCTGGATCTCCAGCAGAGGTAGTGACAAATTTTATATTTTCTTCAATAACTAAATTAATCATACTTTCGTCTTGAAGAAACAGAATAGGAAGATTGACTCCAAACGGTTTATCAGTCAAATCTGCCATTGCTCTAATTTCAGCTTTACACATTTCAGTTTCACCTGAAGATGTTTCAATAACTCCAAAGCCTCCAGCATTAGAGACAGCAGAAGCCAACTGACTTCTTGCAATCCATCCCATGGGAGCTTGAATTATTGGATATTTTGATTTTAGTATTTGGGTAATTCTATTCATATTTAGTCTATTCTTAAAATTATTTTTGAATCATTGAAGACCCACCTTTTGCAAATTCTTTAGTTTCTTTTTTGTTTCCACGCATAATTTTTATAATATCAACTGGAACAGCAACACCTTTCTTGCACCCAGGTCGAACTTCTAATTGATCTTTCCATCTTTTCAGATGATCCAGTCCTTCAATGTTAATACCTGACCACGCACTAGTTCTCACCCAGCACCAATTTGCAATATCAGCTATACTAAAATCGCCAGCGAGATACTCATGATCTTTTAATCTACCATCTAATACCTCAAACAGCCTTCGAC
>CAJJAN010000006.1 GCA_905182145.1 uncultured Pelagibacteraceae bacterium | reverse complement strand
CTTACAATTTCACAGTATACACCAGCTTCTCTAACTCTTCTTGCTATCAGCTGGGTAACCTGTGAACCAAAATCAACTATGTAGATCAAAAAAAACCTCTTTTATTTAATTTCTAATTTTTTGATTTGGTCTAAATACTCGCATCCATCTGGACATAAAATTTCTAGATTACTCACATACTCATTATAACTATCGTTATCTTTATTATTGTAAAAATATTCACCGACTAAATAATTTAATTCTAAATTATCTGGCTGTAAAGTGAGTGCAATAATGAAATAATGATTTGCTTTCTCTAGATTTTCTAGTTCTTTATTTAAATAACCAAGATAAACATATGACTCTGTATTTTTTGGATTAAAGACAGCACTCTTTTCAAATAGAAAAGTTGCTTCATCCATTTTACCTTCATTGTAAAAGCTTAACGCCTCGTCAAAATATTTTTGACTTGATGCAAACACATGCGAGTTAAAAACTAAAATATTTATAATAATAAACGTAGCTAGGTTTTTCATATTCTAAATATTGGTAGGATAATTAGGAGACTCTCTTGTAACATCTATATCATGAACATGGCTTTCTCTTAAGCCAGCACTTGTAATTCTCACAAACTCTACTCTAGATTGAAAATTTTCTATATCCTTGGATCCTGTGTAACCCATAGAAGATTTAAGCCCTCCAACTAGTTGATGTATGATAGGCTCTAGTGGTCCTTTATAAGGAACCCGACCTTCAACACCCTCTGGTACTAGTTTCATAGTTTCTTTAATCTCTTCTTGAAAATATCGATCTGCAGAACCTCTTGCCATAGCTCCTAATGAACCCATACCACGATAAGATTTGTAGCTTCTGCCTTTAAATAAATAAACTTCACCTGGACTTTCATCTGTTCCAGCAAATAATGAACCAACCATTACAGCTTTAGCACCTGCCCCTATCGCTTTTGCAATATCTCCTGAAAACTTAATTCCACCATCTCCAATAATTGCAATGCCAGCTTTTGTTGCTTCTTCAGCACATTCTAAGATTGCAGAAAATTGAGGTACACCAATTCCAGCTACAATTCTTGTAGTACATATTGATCCGGGACCTATGCCTACTTTAACACAGTCTGCTCCAGCATCAATTAGTGCTCGTGTTGCTTCTTTAGTTGCAACATTCCCAGCAATTACATCTACTTTTGTTATTTTTTTGATTTCTTGAACTGTAGATAAGACTTTATCTGAGTGTCCATGAGCAGTATCAACAACTAGGACATCAACTCCAACATCAATTAATTGTTTTGCTCTTTTTAGAGCTTCATCGCCTACTCCAATAGCGGCACCCACCATTAAACTTCCTTTGTTATCTTTGGTAGCATTTGGATACAGTTGACTTTTTTCAATATCTTTAACAGTTATTAAACCTGTGCATCTGTATTCTGCATCAACAACGATTAATTTTTCAATTCGATGTTTGTGTAGTAAATTTTTAGCTTCAGCGGTACTAACAGCACCACTTACCGTAATTAAATTTTTACTAGTCATTAATTCTTTAATTAATTGACTATCATCAGTTGCAAACCTGACATCTCTATTAGTTAAAATGCCAACAAGTTTATTGCTTGAATCTTCAACCACCGGAATACCAGATATATTTTCAGCTTTCATTAAATTTAAAGCATCTAATAATGTTTTGTCTGGAGAAATAGTAACTGGGTTTACAACCATTCCAGTCTCGTATCTTTTAACCCATTTGACTTGGTCAGCTTGTTCTTGAATAGACATGTTTTTATGAATTATTCCTAGGCCACCAGATTGCGCCATAGTAATTGCAACTTTATATTCTGTAACGGTATCCATCGCTGATGAAATCAACGGAATAGCTAGTTTAATATTTTTAGTAATGTTAGTTAATGTAATGGCCTCATTGGGCAATACAGAAGATTGGGCAGGTTTGATTAGAACATCGTCGAACGAAAGTGCAGTATGAATACTATTGCTTTCCATTTCTGGTTTTTAAGCCATTTGAATAATAATGTCAATTTTTCAGGCTACTTTTTTTTATAGCAAACTAGGTAGATTTCACTTGAGTTTTTCCTACTTGCATCAGGCTTAAAAGACGAAACTTTTGTAAATTTTTTCTTAGCGTCATTAAGTAATTGACCAAGATCTCCTCGTCTAAAGTATTTTGCTACAAAGTGCCCACCTGGATTTAAGCAGTCGTCTGTTAAAGCAAAAGCTTCCTCTAACATTTCCATTGATCTTAAAAAATCAGTTTGCCGATGACCAGTCATATTGGGAGAAATATCAGAAACTATTAAATCAAATGGCTCTGAATTATCCACATAGTCATTGAATTTTTGCGAAGTAAAATCATCTTTAAATATTTCAACTCCTGGAATAGGGTCAATTTCTAATAAATCTATAGCTACAATTCTAGTTGGAGATTTTAGCTCTTTTATTAATACTTCTGACCAGCTTCCTGGTGCTGCCCCTAAATCTAATGCTGATTTAACATTTTCAAAAATTTTGAATTTTTTGTTGGTTTCTGTAAGTTTATATGCAGCTCTAGAGCGATAATTGTCTTTTTGAGACTGAATTACGTAAGGGTCTTTGAGATGGCGTCTAAGCCATTCTGTGCTTCGATTACTAAGACTTTTATTTTTTACTCCAGGCATATCTCTAATTAACATATTTTTAAGGTTATTGCCCCTAAAATAATGTCCCTATATCAATCTGATATATGTCTTGACGCTATATCACTATGATATATATAAGATAATTCTATTAAAAAAAGTGAAGTTAAAATAATGCAAACTGAAACAATATGTTTAGGAATTCTGAGAAATGGGCCAGCAACAGGTTATGTCATCAAGAGTGTTTTAGAAGGACCACTTAATCAAATATACAATTTGAGTTTCGGGTCAATTTATCCCGCCTTAAGTAAACTGACTAAAGAAAAATACGTTACAGTTAAGCAGCATGCTCAAGATAAGAAACCTGATAAAAAAGTTTATACTATTACAAAAAAAGGTATTTCATACTTTGAAGAAACTTTACTTGAAGAGTCGGGCAAATATGTAAGGTCGGGAAATTATGGTGATCAAATAAAATCTGAATTTGCAATGTTATTATTGTTTTCTAAATCTTTACCAAAAGAAAATATAAAACTGATACTTGATGAGCGAATTCTTTATGTACAACAGCAACTTAACTTAATAACTTATGAAGGACCATTAGCAAAAGATTCAAACTTGAATGCTATAAGAAACTCTGCGCAAGGTCAATTTACAAGAGGCTTAATGGCAGAAGTTATAAAAACTGCAATAAATTATATGGAAAAAAATAGAAAGAAATTACATGATTAAGAAGTTTAAAGACCTACCCACTAATTATAAATCAGCACTAGTTATCTTTATTGCTTTGGTGTTATGGATTGCCTCTGGAATATTTAAATCTGATAGCAATATTGCTACAGTTGAAACCACTGAGGCTGAAAAAATAATATCAGTAAGAGCAACTGATGTTGTTGCGGAAGATAAAATTTATTACTTAACTATAAGAGGTAGAACTGAAGCTGAAAATAAAGTTATAATGAGACCTAAAACAACTTCTACTATATTAGAGACACTTGATAAAGGTCAGGCTGTTAAAAAGGGAGATGTTGTTTGTACGTTAGACCCTGAAGATAGAAATGCTAGACTGGATGAAGCTATTGCTAATGAAAAACAAGCTCAATTAAAGTTTGATGCGATAGAATCTTTGGCTAAAGATGGATATCGTTCAGATAACGCAGTTGCTTCTGCTGAAGCGGTGTTAAAAGGAGCTATTGCAAGAAGAGAGATTGCAGAAAATGCTGTTAACAATACCAAGCTTAAAGCTCCATTTGATGGTTTTGTTGAAGATATAAACGTTAAGGTGGGTGATTTAATATCTCCATCACAAATGTGTGGCTCCGTAATTCAGTTAGATCCTATGATTGTTACAGGTGAAGTAACAGAAAAGAATATTACACAAATTATTCCACAACAAAAAGTCAACATAGAACTTTTAAATGGCAAGGTTATTGAGGGTCAGATTTCCTACATCAGTAAGAGCTCTAACTCTGCAACAAGAACATATAAAATTGAAGCTACTTTTGAAAATAAGGATGGACTAATTAGAGAAGGTGTAACGGCTACAGTTAAGGCACCATTACAAAAATTAAAAGCTCATTTAATCCCCTCTTACCTTTTGTCTTTAAATGATTTTGGAGATTTAGGCGTTAAGATCGTTGAAAATAATATTGTAAGATTTGTTAACATCCAAATTATTGAAGATGTTTCAGAGGGTATTTGGGTAATAGGCCTCCCTGAAAAAACAAAAATTATTACAGTTGGACAAGAATATGTAATTGGTGGTCAAACTGTTAATGTTCAAACAGTTGAGAGTTGAATCAGTTTCTCCTGAAAATAGTATATACATCTTATGATTGAATTTTTAGTTGATAGAAAAAGAACAACACTAGCGATCTTAATTGTATTAATTTTTGCTGGAATTATAGGTAGAATTAATATTCCTATTGAATCTGAACCAGAAATTACAAGTCCTCTAGTTTATGCCGGTGTTACTCTTCCAGGCATATCTCCAAGTGATGCCGAGAGATTACTTTTAAAGCCACTGGAAGATGAAATTAGAAGTATTTCTGGGATAGATGAGATGCAAGGCTTTGCTTTTGAAAACTATGCCGCCGTAATTGCTAAATTTGATGCTGTTGACTCAATGAAAGTTTCATTAGATAAAATTCGTGATGCTGTAAGTGATGCTGAGGCTAAATTTCCTGAAGATGCTAATGATCCAATTGTTAGAGAATTGTCAATAAATGATGAACCTATTGTCATCATTACAATAAACTCAGCCAATTCTGGTGAAAGATACTTGCTAAATCTAGCCCGTGAAATTAAAAAAGATATTGAACTAATCCCTGCAATATTTGACGCAGAAATAGTTGGTGCTCGTGATGAGCAATTGGAAGCAACTATCAATAGATCACAACTACAAAGTTATAATATTACCTATAATGAAATTTTAAGAGCCGTTGCTAACAATAATCAAGTAGTTACAGCTGGAGAAATTGAAACAGGTAAAGGTCAGTTTTCAGTAAGTGTTCCTGGTTTATTTGAGACAGCAAAAGATGTTTATGATCTCCCAATTAGATCTACTGATAACAGTACAATATATTTGTCTGATATTGCAAAAGTAAAAAGAAATTTTAAAGATAGAGAAAGCTATTCAAAAATTGATGGCGTTAAGACTCTTTCTATTTTCGTTAAAAAAAGTCGAGGTGAAAATATTATTACAACACTTAATCAAGTAGAAGATGTTGTAAATATTTATAAAAGTAAAATATCAAACGATATTAATATTCGATTCATATTAGACAATAGAAATTACATTGCTAAACAGGTACAATCTCTGCAGGGCAATATATTATTAGCTACTTTATTTGTTGTAATTATAACTATGTTAGCACTTGGTATCAGATCCTCTCTTATTGTTGGTTCCGGTATACCGATATCAATTTTAGTATCTTTATTTATCTTATATATAGCTGGCTATGATTATAATTTTATGGTCATTTTTGGAATTCTAGTTGCCCTAGGAATGCTGATAGATGGCTCTTTGGTTGTAGTGGAGTTTGCTGACAGAAAAATGGTTGAAGGACTTAATAAACAAGATGCTTATGTTTATGCTGCTAAAAGAATGTTCTGGCCAATAGTTGCATCTTCAGCAACAACACTTGCAGTATTCATTCCTTTATATTTTTGGCCTGGAATTTCAGGTCAATTTATGCGGGTGCTGCCTCTAACAATATTTATTGTGCTCCTTGTTGCACTTTTTTATAGTCTTTTATTTGTTCCAGTAATCGGAAGTGTTTTTGGAATAGCCTCATCATCATCAAAAGAAAATTTTTCAAGTCTAGGATCAGAAAAAGATTTTAATTTAGATACTTTGACTGGTTATTTAGGAAAATATGTTTCCATTTTAAATTGGGTGATCAAAAGACCTATATTGGTGCTATCATCAATACTTATTGCGCTATATTTGATCATTTCTACATACGTCTCATATGGACCAGGAATGGTATTTTTTAGTCAAACAGATCCTTATTTTGGAATAGTTAAAGTATCCGCTAGAGGTAATTTATCTATTGATGAAATTAATGAACTTACAACTGAAGTAGAGAAAATTCTTACTGATACTCCTGGAACAAAAAATGTATTTCTTCAAACTGGTCGTATGGGTGGAATTGGAAGTAGTGGCGGTAGCGCTGAAGACACTGTTGCAAATATTTTTTTTGAATTCGTTGATCGAAAAGAACGTAAAAATGGATATGAAGTAATTGCTGATATTCGAAAGGAAACAGATAAGATTGCTGGTATAAAAGTTTTAGTTGATGAATTACAAAACGGTCCTCCAGTAGGTAAAGATATTGAGATTAGATTATCTGGACCATCAACTGAGTTGCTGATTCCATTTACTCGTGAGTTAAGTAAATTTATTAATGAAGATGTTGACGGAATAACTAGTATTGAAGATACCTTGCCTATTCCATTAGTTGAATGGGAACTAACAATAGATAAACCTAAAGCAGCTCAATATGGAGCTGATATCTTTACAATTGGTACTGCTATAAACTTGGTTACCAATGGTGTTTTAATGGGAAAATACAGACCAGATGATGTTGATGAAGAGTTGGAAATATACGTTAGATTCCCAGAAGCTGAGCGATCAATAGATCAGCTTGATGAAATAACAATTGAAACAAATAAAGGTGCTGTGCCAATTAGTAACTTTATTTCTAAGAAACCAAAAAATAATGTCAGCTTCTTAAGACGCTATGATGCAAGAAATGTGATGTATGTAAAAATGAACACCCTTGATGGTGTTACAGTTGGAGAAAAAGTTTCTGAAATACAGACTTGGGTTAACGAACAAGATTATCCTTCTCAAATTGATATTACATATGGTGGAGAAAATGAAGAGCAAAATAACTCAATGAAATTTGTCGTTCAGGCAATGATAATATCAATTCTCATTATGGCAGCCCTACTTGTTACTCAATTTAATAGTTTCTATCAAAGTTTTATTATCTTAACAGCAGTAGTAATAAGTACGGCTGGGGTTTTTACTGGGCTACTAATCTTTAACCAAGAATTTAGTGCAATTCTTCATGGAATTGGAGTAATTGCATTGGCAGGAATTGTCGTAAATAACAATATTATACTAGTTGATGCCTACAATTTTATTCATAATAAAAATGACGGTGATATAGAAAAATCAGTGCTTAAAGCATGCGCACAAAGGTTGAGACCAATATTTTTAACTACCATTACAACAATGCTTGGGTTGATACCATTGGCATTAGATTTAAGTATTGATCCAGTTTATCGAACTATTGACTATAATTCTTTTACTACAACTTTCTGGGCACCGTTGGCACAATGTATTGTATATGGACTATCGTTTTCAGCAATTTTAACATTGATTGTCACACCGTGCTTAATCGTATTGCCAGAACATGTAAAAAAATTATTAGCATCAAGAAAAAAGAAGTACATTTTTATATAGATGTTGAAAAATGTTCTTACAGCAGTCCTTTTAAGAAAGAAGACAATTTCTACTCTTTTACTAATGGTCACATTGCTGGGCTATATTTCCTATCTAACTTTTCCAAAAGAAGAACGTCCTGAAGTAAATCTTAAAACTGTAGCTGTAATTATAAGCTATCAAGGCCTGGTATCTGACGATATGGAAAAACTTGTCGCTGAGCCTTTGGAGCGCGAACTAATGTCTCTAGAAGGCATAAAGAATGTAATTTCTGTTTCTAAAGACAGTCTAGTTCAGTTTATGGTGCAATTTAATTTAGACACAACTGAAGAAAATTTAGGCAAGTTTGTAAGAAATAAAGTTGAAGATAGTAGAGATAAACTGCCTGATGATATTGAAATAGTAGAAGTTCGTGAATATGACTCATCATTATTTTCTGAAATAAAGATTGGTATATATGGAGATGTTCCATATAAAATTTTACATAACACAGCTGAAGAATATAAAAAACAATTTGAAACTATAAAAAATGTAACAGAAGTTGAAATCAATGGAAGTAAAGAAGAAGTAATTAAAATTACTGTCATCCCTTCCTTATTAGAAAAGCATAAAGTAAACATAAGTGAAATAATTGACGCTTTAAAATCATATAATAATTTAGTCCCAGCCGGTATTCTTGCAGATAGCAATGCAGATTTTTCAATTAAAGTTCCAGGACTTTATGAAGACTATGAAGAATTAAATTACCTGCCCATTAAAACAACTAATAATTTTGTTTTAAAGTTAAATGATGTGGCAGATGTAGAAAGATCATTCTTAAAAAGAAAAGAATATGTAAAAGTAAATGGTTATGAAGCATTTGGTATCGATGTTGCAAGAAAACCAGGAACTAACGTTTTAGAATCGTATGAATCTGTAAGAACTATACTAAACTTAAATAAAGGTAAATTTCATCCAGAAATTAAAGCAATTATAATCGATGATGAGTCAGTTGCTATAACTCAAAGAATTGGTGCTGCAGAAAATACTGTTATTACAGCAATAATTTTAGTTATGATTATTGTTATTGGAGTTCTGGGAATAAGAAGTGGATTGCTAATTGGATTTGCAATTCCAGTAACATATCTATTTTCAATCTTAATATTGGATTCTATAGGGATGACATATAACTTAATGACAATATTTGGCCTAATACTTGCAGTTGGTATGCTTGTTGATGGTCCTATAGTTATTTCTGAATACGCCAGAGCAGAACAAGAAAAAGGTGTGCGAAGAAGAGATTCATATATTAACGCATCTTACAATATGTTCTGGCCAATTATTGCTTCTGCCTTAACTACTATAGCCGCCTTCATTCCATTAATATTTTGGCCAGATAATATTGGTCAATGGCTACGAGTAATACCTATTACCGTAATAGTGGTTCTTACCGCTTCATTAATAGTTACTTTAATTTTTGTCCCAGCTTTAGGTTCTATGATAGAGAGAAAAACTGCTGAAACAGATTATTCATCAGTTAAGAAAAGTAATTTTTTACTAGATAAGTATGAAACTGTATTAGAGCTTGCCATATTATCACCTATTAAAGTGGCAGGGTTAACTTTGCTTACATTTATCATGGTAATTTTTTTATATGGAAAATTAGGTACAGGAGTTCAATTTTTTCCAGATGATAAGGCGGATGGTGCTAGAATAAACGTAACTGCTAGAGGGAACTTAACTACAGAGGAGAAAACTAAATATATTAATGAAGTTGTCGAAATTGTGGATGCAAACAGTAATGTACAAAACTATGTAGCCAATACTGTCCAAAGAAAACATATTTGGATTTTTGATAATAATCCTAGTGATATAATAGCAAATGTCTGGATGGAGTTTAAAAACCCTGATGAAATATTAGATCCAAGTATAATAATTGATAATTTAAAAAAAGATTTTGAAAAAATTATCGGTTATGGAATTGAGGTTAAAGAAAACTCAATAAGTAGTGTTCTTAATGCTGGCAAACCAATTGAAATCGAAGTTTCATCCTCCGATACAAGACTTCTTAATCAAACTGCTGAAATTATAAAATCAAAACTAAATAGTGTTGATGGAATAGAAAATGCAGAGATTATATATCCTATATCGGGGCTTGAATGGAGATATGATATTGATAGAAAACAAACAGGTAAATATGACATTCCTATTCAGTCTATTGGAGCAATAATAAATTTAGCTACTGATGGTTTAAAAATTGGAACTATGCGTCCTAAAGACACTGATGAACTTGATATAAAACTTTTCTTACCAGAAGATCAGAGAACATTAGATAACTTGGAAACTCTTAAAATTAATACTAAAAAAGGAGCCCTACCTATTTCAGAGTTTGTAATAAAAAAACCTGTAGATAAAATATTTTCAATAGGTAGAAAAAACGGCGCTAGAAATCTAGTGGTCAATGCAGATATAACTAAAGGTGCTAATACAGCAGACATGATTTCTAAAATAAAAATATGGAAAAATTCAGCTAGTCTACCATTGGCAGTTGATATTAAATTTTTAGGAGAGGCTGAAGATTCTCAGAGCTCAATCAACTTTGTAATAGGTGCTTTTGTATTCGCTTTGCTGGCAATGTTTATGATTTTAATTTGTTTATTTAATAATTTCTATCACACCTTTATTATTCTCTTCTCATTAGTACTTTCAACTACAGGAATATTTGTTGGATTAATTGTCTTACAGATGAATTTTAATATTATTATGACTGGCTTAGGAATTGTTGCCTGTGCAGGTATTGTTGTTAATAATAATATAATATTAATTGATAGTTATAGAAAAATTAGAAAAGATGAGCCTAATAAAATTAAAGCTATCATTCTTTCTACTAAAAGTAGAATTCGACCAATACTTTTGACTAACATAACAACAGTTATAGGCATCCTGCCATCCGCATTACAGTTAAGTATTAATATATTCGATAGAACTATTAGCTATAAGAGTGCTGAAACGTACTTTACTGAGCCTTTAGCATGGGCTTTAGTTTGGGGATTAAGTTTTGCGGCTGTTGCAACTCTAATTGTTACACCTGCTTTATTGGCGTTACCTGACGCTCTTAAATCTTTATTTAACAAAAGATACTCGCAAATTACAGCCAACTAATCTAAGTTAATTTTAATGAAATCAATTGCAGTTTACTGTGGATCTTCTAGTGGTTCAGAATCAATATTTGCTGAAATAGCAACCGAAATTGGTAGTCTTTTAGCAGTTAATAATATTAAGGTAATTTACGGTGGTGGTGACTCTGGTATTATGGGAGTTGTCTCTAATGCAGCTATAGCTAATGAAGGTCAAGTCGAAGGTGTAATAACAAATCACTTGATTGAAAAAGAAAAGAAAAACTTAAACATTTCTAGCATTCAAGTTGTTGAAACAATGCATGAAAGAAAAATTGCCATGTTTAATAAGGCTGATGGATTCTTAGTCCTGCCAGGTGGAGTTGGAACACTAGAAGAATTCTTTGAAGTACTATCATGGAAGCAGCTACAAATTCATAGAAAGCCAATAATTTTATTTAATCTTAACAATTATTGGTCTCAATTAATTGAGTTGATAGATAAAACTATTGATTGCAAATTTACTGGTGAAAATATAAAAGATGCATATATCGTTGTAGATAATACCGCAGAATTGAGAAAGGTTCTTAATATAAATGTCAAAAATTAAAGTAAGCACTCCAGTTATTGAAATAGATGGTGATGAAATGACTAGAATCATCTGGGAATTTATTAAAAATAAATTGATTCTACCTTATGTTGATGTTGACCTTCATTATTACGATCTAGGTATTGAGAATAGAGATAAAACTGATGATCAGGTTACAGTGGATTCTGCTAACGCAATTAAAAAGTATGGTGTTGGTGTCAAATGTGCAACCATAACTCCAGATGAAGATAGGGTTACAGAATTTAATCTTAAAAAAATGTGGCGTTCACCTAATGGTACTATTCGGAATATACTTGGCGGAACGGTATTTAGAGAGCCTATCATATGTAAAAATATACCAAAGTTAGTTCCAGGTTGGACAGATCCAATAGTAATTGGCAGACATGCCTTTGGTGATCAATATAGAGCAACTGATTTTAAAGTTCCTGGAAAAGGCAAACTTTCCATTAAATGGACTCCTGAAGATTCATCTGTGGATTCTATTGAACATGATGTCTTTGATTTTCCTTCAAGTGGCATTGCAATGGCAATGTATAATTTAGATGATTCCATTCGTGATTTTGCCAGGGCATGCATGAACTATGCTTTAACGAGAAAGTGGCCTGTATATTTATCAACAAAAAATACAATATTAAAAGCTTATGACGGTAGGTTTAAAGACCTATTCCAAGAAATATATCAAGATGAGTTTCAATCTCAGTTTGAAGCAAATGGTATGGCTTATGAGCATAGATTAATAGATGATATGGTTGCTGCTGCACTTAAGTGGAATGGTAATTTTGTATGGGCTTGTAAAAATTATGATGGTGATGTGCAATCGGATACAGTTGCACAGGGATTTGGTTCTTTAGGTTTAATGACTAGTGTTTTAATGACACCTGATGGTAAAACTATTGAAGCCGAAGCAGCTCATGGAACTGTAACCAGGCACTATAGAATGCATCAAAAAGGTGAAGCAACCTCAACTAATCCAATAGCTTCAATTTTTGCATGGACAAGAGGTCTTTCTTACCGTGGAAAAATGGATGATAATCAGCCTCTAATTAATTTTGCTAGTACTTTAGAAAAAGTTTGTGTTGATACAGTTGAGAGTGGCCATATGACAAAAGATTTGGCTATGTTAGTTTCTGATAATCAAAAATGGCTAAATACGCAAGAATTCTTAGCAAAGATTGATGAAAACCTTCAGGCTGCTATTGCTTAATTAGATTGCTATTTTAGAAACAATAAACTCTTTTATATCTTTTAAAGGATTATTGTTTGCTTGGATATTTCCGCCAGATTGAGCAAAATCACTTCGTCCACCTGCACCTTTACCACCAGCTATTGAGGAAGCATATTCAGCTACTTCTACAGCAGACAGTGTTTCTGATAAAGTCTTAGTTACTCCAATTAAAAAAGTTATCTTAGTTTCATTTTCAGCTGCAATTACTATAACACCATCATTTTTTATTTTTTTCTTAGCGTTATCAATTACAACTCTCAAATCTTTGGCTTTGATATTTTGACATGACTCAATAATTATTAATGCTTTGTCTGTTTCAGTGATTTGCTTAGTAATTAATTCTTCTATCTTATTCTTCTCTTCATTAATTACCTTACTATCAGTCTCTTTTTTCTTTAGTATGTCATCTTGCTCTTTATCCTTAGCTGCCTGGCTTGCTATAAAAGTATCAACATCATTATTTCTTAACGCTTCAATTCTCCTGACACCAGCAGCTACCGATGTGCTGCTTATTATTTTGAATTTACCAATTTCATTGGTATTTTTAACATGTGTGCCTCCACATAATTCAACACTATAAGCTTTGTCATTTTCAGCACCTATAGATAAAACTCTAACTTCGTCACCATATTTTTCTCCAAATAAAGCTAATGCACCTTTTTTTATAGCATCTTCTGGTTTCATAGATTGAGTTGTTACTGGATAATTTAAGCTAATTATTTTTTCAACATTTGATTCAATGGTTTTAATTTCATCATCACTAATTTGTTTGTGATGGCTAAAGTCAAATCTTAGTCGATCAAATGAGACCAATGAACCTTTTTG
Organism: uncultured Pelagibacteraceae bacterium; assembly: GCA_905182145.1. GTDB lineage: Bacteria > Pseudomonadota > Alphaproteobacteria > Pelagibacterales > AG-422-B15 > CACCCN01. Next base: position 8,870 of record CAJJAN010000006.1, on the reverse strand, counting down.
TGATACATGATCGCCAAGTGTATCTCTAAGCGATTGATGCAGTAAATGTGTGGCAGAATGATATGATCTCAATGAATCTCTTCTGTTTGAATCAATAGATAATAATACATCATCACCTATTTTCAAATTTCCATTTTTAAGCTTTCCATAATGTAGATGTAAACCTAACTTTTTTTTCGTATCAGTAACTTCAAAAACAGATTCGTTAAAAGAAATAGAACCTGTGTCCCCTATTTGACCACCTGACTCTGCATAAAAAGGTGTTTGATTTAGAATTAGTACGGCTTCAATATCTTTTGTTATGTTTTTAACTGACTTATCAATAACAATAATGTCCTGAATTATTGCTTTGCCATTATTCTCCTCATAACCTAAAAAATCAGTAATTCCTGACTTGGAAACAACGTCAAACCAAATCTTTTCAGTAGCTGCACTCCCTGTACCTGCCCAATTCTTACGAGCATTTGATTTTTGCTTATCTAGCGCATCATCAAAACCTTTTTTATCTAATTTAATATTTTTTACTCTTAAAATATCTTCCGTAAGATCCAATGGGAACCCATAGGTATCATAAAGCTTGAACGCAGATTTTCCTGGAAAGGTATCTGCATTTAACTTAGAAACTTCCTCGTCAAGTTGCTTGATACCATTGCTAAGAAGATCTTTAAATCTTATTTCTTCATACTTTAGTGTTTCCTTAATTAAAGTTTCAGCTCTTAATAATTCAGGATAATTACCAGACATATTAGATATAATGGATGGTACTAATTGGTGTATCAAAGGGTCTTTATATTTAAGTATATGGACATGTCGCATTGCTCTTCGCATAATTCTTCTTAAAACATAGCCTCTGCCCTCATTTGAAGGCAATACTCCATCAGCAATTAAGAAACATGATGAACGAAGATGATCAGCTATTACTCGATGGCTTGTAAGCGAACCTTCATCATTTTTTTTTGTTAACTCTATTGATTGATTTATTATTGTTTGAAAACTATCAATATCATAATTATTATTTGTTCCTTGCATAACAGCGGCAATACGCTCTAAACCCATACCAGTATCAATCGAAGGTTTAGGTAGGTCAATTCTTTTTGAGGAATCTATTTGTTCATATTGCATAAAAACAAGATTCCATATTTCAACAAACCTATCTCTAGTATCATCGGCTTCACTTGGAGGTATACCAGCATATTCCTCACCATGATCATAAAATATCTCTGAACATGGGCCACAAGGTCCTGTATCTCCCATGGACCAGAAATTATCATTAGTACTTATTCGAACTATTCGCTCATCTTGAAAGCCAGTAATTTTTTTCCATATATTAAAAGCATCTTCATCATTATGATAAATTGTAATCCATAACTTGTCTTTGTTTAACCCAAACTCTTTAGTAAGCAGGTTCCATGCCATCTCTATCGCATGTTCTTTAAAATAATCGCCAAATGAAAAATTTCCCAACATTTCAAAAAAAGTATGATGCCTTGCAGTATAGCCTACATTTTCTAAATCATTATGTTTACCACCTGCACGTATGCATTTCTGTGATGTTGTAGCTCTTGAAAAATCTAAAGCTTCTAGGCCCGTAAATACATTTTTAAATTGAACCATGCCTGAATTAGCAAACATTAGAGTTGGATCATTGTTTGGAACTAATGGGCTAGAAGGAACCACTTTATGACCATCGCGTTCAAAGTGATTCAAGAAAGTATTTCTTATGTCATTCAATTTCATGAATAAGATATATCATTATATTGCTAAAACGCAAAAGGGCGCTTTACGCGCCCTTAAAGCTTCAACCTAAGGAAAAATAAGTTATTCTTTTAAAGTTTCAGTTTTTTCAGCTACTGCTTCCACTTCATCAACTGGATTTTCGACTTTCACTACCTCTTCTTCAAGCTCTAGTTCATTTTCTTTATAGTAGCTTCTAATTTTTTCTTCGATTTCATTGGCAAGCTTAGGATTTTCTTTCAAGAAAATTTTAGAATTTTCTCTACCTTGTCCTACTTTGTCACCGTTATATGAAAACCATGCTCCAGCTTTATCAATGATGCCAAGCTTAACTCCTGTATCTACTAGCTCACCTAACTTAGAAATGCCTTCACCATACATGATGTCAAACTCTACAACTTTAAATGGAGGTGCCACCTTATTCTTTACAACTTTTACTCTAGTTTGGTTGCCAACTATTTCTTCTTTATCTTTAATTGCACCTATTCTTCTAATATCTAGTCTACATGATGAGTAGAATTTAAGAGCATTACCACCTGCTGTTGTTTCCGGGCTTCCGAACATAACTCCAATTTTCATACGAATTTGGTTAATAAATATAACCATACAACCTGACTTAGAGACAGAACCTGTTAATTTTCTTAATGCCTGACTCATTAGTCTTGCTTGCAAGCCCATATGTGAATCACCCATTTCACCTTCTATTTCAGCTCTTGGAACAAGAGCAGCAACAGAATCAACTACTAGAACTGAAATTGCTTTAGATCTAACTAAAGAGTCTGTTATTTCTAATGCCTGTTCACCTGTGTCTGGCTGTGAAATAATTAATTCATCAATATTAACACCCAATTTTTTAGCATAAGCTGGGTCTAGCGCATGCTCTGCATCTATAAATGCACAATTTTCACCTAATTTTTGAGCTTCTGCTATTACATGTAAAGCTAAGGTAGTCTTGCCTGATGACTCTGGGCCGTATACTTCAACTATTCTTCCTTTGGGAAGTCCACCAATGCCTAAAGCAATATCTAGAGAGATGGAACCAGTAGAGATAGACTCTACATCCATTGCTCCTCTTTGCCCAAGCTTCATAACCGAACCCTTGCCATATGCCTGCTCGATTTGAGATAGAGCTACATCTAAGGCTTTATCCTTAGCGGCTGTATCTAGTTTATTATCATCTACAATTTTCAAATTTGTTGTCGCCTTACTCATTTGTGATCTCCAGTTAAATATTATTTAACTAAATGTACACATTTTGTTCTAATTTACAAATACTTTTAAAGCATTGATTAATTTGATTAATTTGACTTATGTTCAGATAATGTTCTCAAATAAATCAAATTCATACACTCAATGATTCTATTTTTGATAATAAAGCAATTCACCAATAAACGATATTAGTAAGTAAATATTGTTAAGATTACTGTTGATATATTGAGCTAGTCGTTAGAATGAAGCTTCTCTGATCGCTCGTGTAGTTCCTGAGCTTCTATACTTAATGTTGTTACAGGCCTTGCTTCTAATCTGGCTAGTCCAATTGGTTCACCTGTTACTTCGCAATATCCATATGTACCATTATCAATTCTTGAAATAGCCTCATCAATTTTGCCAATAAGTTTTCTTTGTCTGTCTCTAGTTCTTAGCTCTAGTGCTTTTTCAGATTCTTGTGTAGCACGATCAGAAATATCGGCTGGAGAGTTAGAATCTTGCAGATTTTCAACGGTCTCCCTGCTTTCTTTATGGATTTCAGCCTTCCAGTCATTAAGCTTTACTCTAAAAAATTCTTTTTGCTTAGCATTCATGAATTTTTCATCTGTTGATGGGCTGTAATTTTTTGGAAGTTTTGTAGCCATAATAATACCTTTATTAGTTACGATTTGAGAAACCTATCTAATATTTTTTGCTTTGTTAGTCAATAAAGCAATAGGATTCATTGAATAAAACATGTAATTTCAGTTGATAAATACTAAAAATATAATATCTTCCTTAAAAAAAATGAGAGAAAACCAATGAAATTTGAAGGCACAAAATCATATATAGCTACTGAAGATCTTAAGGTAGCAGTTAACGCAGCTATAACTTTAGAGCGTCCAATTATCGTCAAAGGTGAGCCTGGAACCGGAAAAACAATGCTTGCGCATGAGGTTGCTAATGCCCTGGGCTCTAAGATTATTACATGGCATATTAAATCGACCACTAAAGCTCAGCAAGGTTTGTATGAATATGATGCGGTAAGTAGACTAAGAGACTCACAGCTTGGAGACAAAAAAATTAATGACATAAGCAACTATATTAGCAAGGGTAAATTGTGGGAGGCTTTTGAAAGTAGCGGTCGACCAATATTGTTAATTGATGAAATTGATAAGGCAGATATTGAGTTTCCAAATGATTTATTGCTAGAGCTAGATAAAATGGAATTCTTTGTTTATGAGACTGGAGAAACTATAAAAGCAAAAGATCGACCAATAGTTATTATTACATCTAATAATGAAAAAGAGTTACCTGATGCATTTTTAAGAAGATGTTTCTTTCACTACATAAAGTTTCCAGATGTAGAAACTATGAAGCAAATTGTACAAGTACATTTTCCAGATCTAAAGAAAGATTTAATCAGAGAAGCCTTTAAGATTTTTTATGATATTAGGGATGTTCCTGGAATTAAGAAAAAGCCCTCTACTTCAGAGCTAATTGATTGGTTAAAACTATTAATGACTGATGATGTAGATGCAAAAACTCTTAAAGAAAAAGATCCCAATAAGCTCATACCACCTCTACATGGTGCACTTTTAAAAAATGAACAAGATGTTCATCTATTTGAGCGACTGGCGTTTATTTCAAGAAGAGAGAATGATAATAGCGAATAATATTTCTGCTGAATTCATCTAATCTTTTTAATACTGAATTATTATGTTCTTAAACTTTTTTTTCGATTTAAAAAACGCCAATCTACCTGTTTCCTTAAAAGAATATCTCATACTTATGGAAGCTATGAACAAGAGAGTCATCGACTCTTTCAAAATTAATGATTTTTATTACCTTAGTAGATCAGCATTAGTTAAAGATGAGAGATATCTTGATAAATTTGATAAAGTTTTTGGACACTCATTTAAAGGTTTAGAAAATACTTCTGAGATTGAAGAGGCTGAAATTCCAGAAGAGTGGTTAAGATTGATGGGTGAAAAACATTTATCTGATGAAGAGAAAAAACTAATAGAGTCTCTTGGAGGCTGGGATAAATTAATGGAGACTTTAAAAAAGAGATTAGAAGAGCAGGAAAAAAGACATCAAGGTGGAAGTAAATGGATTGGAACTGGTGGTACCTCTCCTTTTGGTGCGTATGGGTATAATCCAGAAGGTATTCGTATAGGTCAATCCGAAAGTAGACATAAAAAAGCAGTCAAGGTTTGGGATAAAAGAGAATTTAAAAATTTAGATGATGATATTGAGCTTGGAACAAGAAATATAAAAATTGCACTTAGACGTCTTAGAAAGTTTGCTCGCGAAGGTGCAGAAACAGAACTAGATCTAGATAACACAATCAAATCAACTGCGCACAAGGGTTACATAGATGTAAAAATGGTACCCGAAAGAAGAAATAAGATTAAAGTTTTAATTTTCTTTGATGTTGGTGGCTCTATGGATGCACACATTAAAATATGCGAAGAATTATTTTCAGCGGCAAGAACAGAGTTTAAACATATGGAATATTTTTATTTTCATAACTGCCTGTATGACTATGTTTGGAAAGATAATGCACGTCGATACAATGAACATCAAAGTACGTGGGATGTTTTACATAAATACCCTTCGGATTATAAGATAATATTTGTAGGGGATGCTGAAATGAGTCCTTATGAAATTACATACCCTGGAGGGAGCGTTGAATATTGGAATGAAGAATCTGGACAAACTTGGCTTACTAGAACTCTGAACACATATGAAAATGCAATATGGCTAAATCCTATTCCAGAAAAATACTGGGGTAGAATTGCTTCCACTACTGTTATTAAGCAGCTTTTTTCAGATCGAATGTTCCCTCTTACTATAGAAGGTATCGATAAAGCAATGCGCCAACTAAACAAGTAATTCATGCCAAAGCAGAACAATATCCTTTGGGCGGTGGGCTTCTTAATGCTCGGGCTGTTTATAGTTCCATTTAATGATGCGGTAGCTAAAGCACTTAGTACTGATCTAAATATTATGGAAATTATTTGGTCTAGATTTTTTGGACACTTTCTTTTTCTTGTTCCGTTAGTTTACTACCTAAAGGGAAAACATGAATTTATTAACAAAAACACAAATCAACAAATCTTTCGTGGACTATTAATATTTGGTGGAACCTCTTTTTTCTTCTTATCTATTAAGTACATTCCATTAGTAAATGCATTATGCTTGTATTTAATTGCACCAATTATTGTAGTTTTCTTCTCTTCAATAATTTTAAAAGAAAAAATATCCTTTTTAAAAATTTTTTGTGTAACCTTAGGTTTTGCAGGTACTCTTCTAATTATTCAACCTGGCTTAAATGGGTTTGATATTAATTCCATATACGCGTTACTATCAGGACTTTGTTATGCATTTTATGTAATGTTTACTAGAAAATTAAATGCAGTTTCTGACCCGTTTATAACATTGTCTTTTACGGCTATACCAGGTGCAATAATCATGACGTTATTATTACCTTTTTATTGGGAGCATGTTCCTTCCATGAATCAAGTGATTGCAATGATATCTTTGGGTCCAATAGTAATTGCGGCACACTTTTTTATTATTAAAGGATATCAATATGCTGAAGCTAGCTCTTTAGCACCTATACATTATTTTGAAATTGCAAGTAATGTTCTAATAAGTGTAATTTACTTTAAAGATATACCTTCAATTTTAGTTTCTGTTGGAATTTTATGTATTATAAGCAGTGGTATATTAATTAACCTTAAGAGTTTAACTACAGATAAGTAATAACATCTTTTGGATCTGGACGTCGCCTTTCATTAGGCTCTTTAATTTTTGTTCCAATATAAATAAAACCAGAAATTTTATCTTTAGATACGTTGCCACCCAAACTTTTTAGCATCATATCATTATAAGCGTACCATTCAGTTAGCCATTGTGCTGCATAACCCATAGATTGAGCACAATTTAATAAGTTCATACAAACAGCAGCAGATGATAATTGCATTTCCCACAATGGAATTTTTGGATGATCTACTGGTTGTGAAAGTACAGCTATAACCGCACCTCCTCTTTGTAAACGAGAAGATTCTATCTCAATATCACCTTTAGATGCCTCAGGGTTATCTTTTTTAAATTCAGTCAAAATTACTTCTTCATCTAACTGTTTTAATTTCATTCCTTGAATTACAACTAATTTCCATGGGTTTAGAGCTCCATGATCAGGAACTCTAATGCCAGCAGCTAAGATTTTATCTAAATCATTGGAATCTATTGAATTTGCTGACATTTTTTTTGCAGTAACTGACCTTCTACTTGAAAAAAAACTATTATTTATTGTCATAAATCACATCATAGAGTATTTGATACAAATATGCCTAAAAAATTAACATCTGACAATTATAAATTTTCAGTTGCACCAATGATGGGAGTTACCACTCCAAGTGCTAGATATTTATACCGCCTGATATCTAAAAAGACTTTACTGTGGTCAGAAATGATAGCGGCACAAGCCTTGCATAAAGGTGATGTTAATAAATTATTATCTAAGAATGATATTGAACATCCTGTTGTATTACAAGTTGGAGGATCAGAAATTGATTTATTAAAAAACTCTGCTGCACTTGCTGAAAAATTTCAATACGATGGCATTAATCTTAATGTTGGCTGTCCTTCAAAAAAAGTATCACAAGGAAATATGGGTGCTTGTTTGATGAAAGAGTCTAATTTGGTTAAAGATTGTATAGCAGCTATGATTGAAGAAACTTCTATTCATGTCTCAGTTAAATGTAGAATTGGTGTCGATGAATTTGAGTCATATGATTTTTTTAAAAACTTTATTAGTACTGTTGCTGAGTCTGGTTGTGATACTTTTATAATACATGCTCGTAAAGCTTTTCTAAAAGGGCTAGATCCTAAAAAGAATAGAACTATTCCACCATTAAATTATGAATATGTTTATCAAGTAAAAAAAGATTTTCCTAATTTGAAATTTATTATTAATGGTGGGTTTATAGATCTTCAAGATTGCCAAAATCAATTAACTAAAGTAGATGGTGTTATGGTTGGAAGAGCTATTCAATCTAACCCATTTCTATTAACTGATGTTGATGAATTATTTTATAATCAAGAACCATCTAAAATAGATCGATTGACTGTAGTAAAAGAATATTTTGACTATATTCAGTCAAGTTTTGATCATACTTCTGGCTATAAATTATTAAGTCCTTTATTAGCAATGTGTTTTGGATTACCTGGTTCTAAGAAATTTAAACAAGATCTTAATGAGTTAATAAGAACTCGAGACGTAGCAAGACTTAAAAAAACTTACATTAATCTTTTGGCGGCCTAATATTTAGCAAATGTACCATTATGGAAATCTTGAATGGCTTCTTGTATTTCTGCTTCCGTGTTCATTACAAATGGTCCACCACGAGCTATAGGTTCGCCAATTGGCTTACCTGATATTAGTAAAAATTTAGAATTTTTAAGAGCAAGAACATCAAGATTTTTTTCTTTGTTAAGAATAATTAGTTTTGAGTTTTGAATGGGTTCATGTATCTGATCACCAATTTTGATACTGCCTTCAACCAAATAAATAAATGAGTTGTGGGTTGATAAAAGTTCAAAATTAAATTCCTTTCCTTCTTTCAGTTCAACATCAAAGTAAATTGGTTCAACATTATGTTTGATGACAGGGCCTTCTACACCTTTAAATTTACCTGCGATTATAGTAATCTTTTTATCTAAATCTTTGTATGTCTGCATTTGCTTACTATCAATATAGATATACTCAGGTTTATTTTTTTTTAATTCAGCTGGCATATTTATCCAAAGCTGAAACCCTTGGAGTTTACCTTCACTCATCGCTGGCATTTCTGAGTGAATTATTCCTCGGCCTGTTTTCATCCATTGTACATCACCGGATGCCATTCTTCCTTTTGCTCCAGTGCTATCCTCATGCT
>CAJJAN010000005.1 GCA_905182145.1 uncultured Pelagibacteraceae bacterium | reverse complement strand
GAAAATTTTATATTTTTTGGAGAATCTTTCATTAGATTAAACAATTATGTTAACTACTTAGTTTTATTAGTTTTTTTTTGTATATTTTGTAAAAAAATAAAATTAATTAAATAATTATAAAAAAAATTATAAATTAAAAATTTAAAAAATTAATTTAAAAAAAAATAATTGCTCGTTACCTAACAAATCATTCGAATCAATTTTATTAAAAAAACTTATGCGACTGTAAGTCCGTTAGTTATATTTTTATCGGCACTAAGAAGTAAAATATTATTATCATTATCAACTGCACCTAAAATTAAAACCTCTGACTCAATTCCAGCTATATTTTTCTTTTCAAAATTTATTACAGCTACAATTTGCTTATTAATTAGCTCTTCAATGCTATAATTTGTTATCTGAGCTGAGCTTGTTTTAATGCCAATTTCATGTCCAAAGTCAACTTTAAGTATATAAGCGGGCTTTCTAGCTTTTGGGTTGATTTTTGCCTCAGTAATTGTACCTGTAACCATCTTAATTTTTTCAAAATCTGAATATTCAATTTTATCTCTACTCATTTAGCTATATTGATTTTTTTATAATTTCTTAAAGCTTCATCTCTTGTTGTTTTGTGATCAACTACAGGATGGGGATAATCTTTTCCTAATTTTACATCATAGGTTAGTAGCTCCATTTCAGTTAATTCCCATGGAGAATGAATGAGCTTATTTGGCAAATCTTTTAGTTCGGGTACCCACTTTCTAATATATTCTCCATCCTTATCAAATCTTACACTTTGTAAAGTAGGGTTAAAAATTCTAAAATAAGGAGCTGCATCAGTTCCACAGCCTGCAACCCATTGCCATCCAGATGAGTTATTGGCAATATCTGCATCAAAAAGATTTTCCCAAAACCATTTAGCACCCTCTACCCATGAAATATTTAAGTTTTTGATTAAAAATGAAGCAACAATCATTCTTAGTCTATTATGCATATATCCTGTAGTTCGCAATTCTCTCATTCCAGCATCTACAATAGGGTATCCCGTTAAGCCTTTTTTCCATAAATTTAAAAGTTTGCTATTTTTGCTCCAGGGAAAATTATCGAACTTACTAATAAAATTTTTCCTTGGTAATTTTGGAAAATTATACAAAATATTGTATGAGAACTCACGCCATCCTAGCTGTGACGTAAATTTTGCATAATCGTTGATATTAATTTTTTTCTTATTTTTTCTCATTAGATAGAATATTTCATTAACTGATAACTCGCCTCTTGCTATGTAAGGTGATAGCTGACTAGTATTATTTTTGATTGGAAAATCTCTACCTTCTGAATATCCCTTTATATTAGTTGATGTTTTTCCAAGCATTTCTCTAGCACTGATTTCTCCCGGATTAAAATAAGATAATATTTTTTTCCCCCACTTTCCATCAACGTCACTTATTGCAATATTCTTTAGTGATAAAATTTCTTTTTGATACACATACTTTATATTTGGAAGTGGTAAAGGCTCTCTAAGGTTCAGCTTGTTCAGAGCATTTTTCCAGAATGGTGTGTACACTTTAAAAAAACTTCCTGCATTATTTAAAATTTCATTCGGATTAAACAATAATGATGAGTTGTACGCGTTTATTTTAAATAAGCTTCCAAATTCTTTATTAATAGAATTGTCAATTGCATCAATTTCAGGATCATATGTATTATTGATATAAAGATGTGAAAATTTAGTTTCTTTATACAGAGATTTTAGAACAGTATTATAATCCTGATTATATACATTCAAACGAAGGTTAAATAATTTTTTATACCGGGCTGAAAGTTCTAATAGACTTTTATTAGTCCATATATCTGCTGCTGATTTAATCTGTAGAGGGCCTGTAATTAAATCTTTAATATAAATTACAATAAGATCCTTATTGGATTTGGCTGCTTCCCAAAGTGCAATATTATCATTAAGTCTTAAATCTGATCTAATCCAATATATTATAGAACCTGTTGGTTTTTTTGACATTTTATTTGCTAATGATTATCAATCTTACGGTGATCCTAAACTAATAATGTCAATATGGCATTGAATAGAATCGATATTTGTTATTTAAAGTTTTCATTAGAATAAAATTAACATAGTTTTCATCTATGACAAATTTTATTGATAACGATAGTAAAAGTTTTGTAAAAACAGCTATGTCTCTTCCATTATTAGAAGAAACACATGAGCTAGATCTTGCATTAAAATGGAGAGACAAAAAAGACGAAAAAGCTCTTCATGAACTCATTCAAGCCCATATGAGACTAGTAGTTTCATTTGCCGTAAAATATAAGCAATACGGGCTTTCTCTTGGTGATTTAATTCAAGAAGGTAATATTGGATTAATGAAAGCTGCTCAAAAATTTGATCCTGATCGTGGTTTTAGATTTTCAACTTATGCAAGTTGGTGGATTAGGGCGTCGATTCAAGACTTTCTACTAAAGCATTGGTCTATTGTAAGAATAGCAACTACTTCAAAGCAAAAAAGTTTATTTTTTAGTTTACGTCGTTTAAAGCAAAAAATTAATGGTACGGATTCTGGTAATATTGATTACAGTATGGCTGAAAATATTGCTAGTGATCTAAATATATCTACTTCTGCAGTAGTTAATATGGATAGTAGAATCACACAAAACGACAGCTCTCTTAACAAAAAAATTAGTGAAGACGGCCAAGATGAATTCTTATCGTTACTTGAAGATGAGAACGCTAGACCTGATAACATAGTTTTTGCTAAAGATGAGATTAATCATAAGAAAGATATGGTTAGTACTGCTATTGGTTCACTGGATGAAAGAGAAACTCAGATTATTAATGAACGTCATCTATCAGAAAATCCTAAAACTTTGGAATATTTGGGTAAAAAACTAAAAATTTCTAAGGAAAGAGTAAGACAAATTGAAAAAAATGCTATGAATAAAATGAAGTCATTTATTAATAGTCACTTCGATTAAATATTACTCAACTAGATTTGAAACATAGTCTGCAATGACTAAAGATGATGTGAGTCCTGGAGACTCCATTCCAAATAAATTCACCAAATTTTTCACCCCATGTTCCTTGCTAGATTGAATCATAAAATCACTTTTACCTTCGCCTTTATTTTTTAATTTAGGTCTGATACCAGAATACCCCGGACGAAGATCTTCTTTTTTTATAGCTGGAAGATATTTAACAATATCATTATAGAATAAATTCACTCTAGATGGGTCAACTGTATAATTTATTTGATCTACCCACTCTACATCTGGCCCAAATCTCATTTGCATTGACAAATCTAATCCAAGATGCAGGCCTAAACTAGCTTCTGTAGGTAATGGATATATTAAATGTTTAATACCAAGCTTCTTATTAGTTTCAAAGTAATTACCTTTAGCATAATAGATTTTAGGTATTAGATCCTTGCTAAACCCATCAATTAACCCAGTAATATTATGAGCCTCAAGACCAGCTGCATTAATTAATGAATTAGCTATAATTATTGTTCCATCTGATGAAATAATTTTGAATTTTTGACCTTCAATATGAATATCTTTAATTTCTGTATTATAGGCAATCATACCTCCATTATCCTCAAAATCGCCAATGTAAGATCGCATTAATGATTGCTGATCAACTATTCCCGTAGATTTAACTTCTAATGCTTCATAACATACTACCAATGGCTCTTTTTTATTAACGTAGTCTTTGGTAACTCTTGATATGCCAACTACCTCATTTTCTTCAGCCTTATTATAAATTGAATCTAATTTTTTAGCCTCATCTTCTGAAGTGGCTACAACAAATTTACCAACATTTATGTGAGGTACATTCTTTTTATTACAATAATCATATAAAGCTCTGTTGCCCTTAGCGCATAACTTAGCTTTCATTGAGCCGGCATCATAATAAATACCAGCATGAATAACTCCACTATTTCTTGTGCTTGTGATTGACCCAAAGGTTGTTTCTTTTTCAATAACAATTACATCTTTTTTGCGCTGAGCTAATTCTCTAGCTATAGCTAAACCAACAACTCCAGCCCCTATGACGACTGTATCTACAGTATTATTACTCATAAATTTTTAACCATTAGAGATACTTCTTTAGTGCCTTCTTGAGTATTCAATTTGCCAACTCGTTGATAGCCAATTGATATGTGAAATTTTTCCGATTCATGATTCATAGGTTTTAAATTATATTCGCATGTGATCATTTTATAATTAGATTTAATTGACTTTTCTAGGTCTAAATATAATTTTTTTCCTAAACCACTTCTTTTATATTCTTCTAGTATGGCTATACGATCAATATAGGCAAATGCACTATACCTCTCTTGAAACCATTTATAATTCAAACTTTCATATTCAAGTAAAGAATTTAGAGCTAATAAAAATCCCTGCACCTCATTATTGATTGATTGAATTAATTTAAAATATATTGAGTTTTGATGAAACCACTCAAATTGAGCCTTGGAAATTGAGTTAACTGCTGGCACTGATAACTCATTAATTTTAATTAAATCTTCTATATCTGCAACTTCAACATTTCTGATTTGATAATCCATTATTTTGTCGTCACTTTGTATGATTTTTTAAATAAATCAGGCATTCTTCTGGGCTTATAGTTTTCTAGACTTACACAGACATAATCAACATTTGATCGAAAAATAGTTTTATTGTCAGCTATACGTATTACCTGAAAAAGTCTGCTCAGCTTGATTTTATGATCACATTGAGTAATCCAAGTTGAAATTGCTATTTCATCATCTAAGAAAAGAGAGGCTAAATATTCAATCTTATTTCGAACAACTACACAGGCACTTTTAACTTTTTTAAAATCTTCATGTGAAACGCCAAGTAAATTAGAGTGATCCCAACTCACAGCTTCGGACCAATCTAAATATACTTTATTATTAACGTGCCCAAGAATATCGATATTATCTTCAATAACCTGAAATTTTAAAATATGTGGGTTAGGAAAATCCCAAGATAATTCGTTTATTGTATACATAATTATCTCAGACTGGATGGTATGCGAAATGTAACATTCTCCTTATCTAATGTCATTTCTTCAACGTCTAGCTCATAGCTATCTTTTAATTTTTCTATAACTGACATGACTAAAATATCTGGGACTGATGCGCCGGATGAAATGCCTATTGATTTATAGTTTTTATATTCATCTACATTAAGACTTTTTGCATCTTCAATTAAATCAGACTTTAAACAACCTGAATTTTTTGCAACTTCTACTAGTCTATTTGAATTTGATGAATTATTTGATCCTACTATAATGAACGCATCACATGCACTTGCAAATTCTTTAACAGCATTCTGCCTATTAGTAGTTGCATAGCAGATGTCTTCTTTTGGAGAACTTTCAATATGAGGAAATTTCTTCTTCAATTCTTTTATTATCATACTAGTATCTTCAACTGATAATGTAGTTTGAGTAATATAGGCAATCTTATCATTTTTTAATTTAAGATTTTCAACATCTTTAATATTTTCAACTAAGGTAATTTTTTCTTCTGGGACTTGGCCCATAGTTCCCTCTACTTCTGGGTGGTTTTTATGTCCTATTAAAATTAAATCATATCCACGATTATAAAATTTTAGAGCTTGAATATGTACTTTAGTAACGAGTGGACAAGTTGCATCTATAATTTCATTTTTTTTCTCTTTAGCCTGATTAGTAATTTTTTTAGATACCCCATGAGCTGAAAAAATTAAAGGTCTATCATTAGGTACATCATTTAAATCTTCAATAAAGATTGCACCCTTATCCTGCAGTTCATCAATTACATGCTTATTATGAACAATTTCATGCTTAACATAAACAGGTGCCCCATATTTTTCTAGAGTAAGCGTTACAGTATCCACTGCTCTTGTTACTCCAGCACAAAACCCTCTTGGTGCAATGAGATAAATTTTCTTTTTCATAAATAATTGATAAGTATCTATTAATATTTCAATTTATATATTGTTAAATATTAAATTAGTAAAATATTTAAACTCTTACTTCTTGATTGTGAATTTTTTGAAAAAGATCTGAATCCAATTTTATATATTGATTAGTCAATACATCTGCAAAATAAAGCTCATCAGAAATGGTATTGGGATCAAAACCATCTTTAACTAAATCTGTTTTTTTATATTTAAAAGTTCCAGTTATTTCGATTTCTGGAGATATTCTCAAGAAAACAGGTATTGAATATTTAGGTAGCTGATCAAGTAACAGTTCATAAAATTCTGAGATTAAAAAATTTTCATCAGTAACTAATGACGCCATACCAGCTCTACCATCTTGAGCAGGCACTTCAACACCATAAATATTTGCTTCTTTAATTCCTGGAATTGCAGAGACAACTTCACTTACTTCATTTGTAGATACATTTTCAGACTTCCATCTAAAGGTATCTCCAATTCGATCAATAAAGTAGAAGTATCCTTTTGAGTCTCTCTTTAATAAATCACCAGAAGAGAACCAGCGATCACCACTTTCAAAAACATTTTCAAGTATTTTTTTCTTTGAAGCCTCTTTGTTTGTATAGCCATCATATCTACCTGCAAACTTTCCATCATCTGGAATAAGACCGATCGCTTCACCAATTTCATCAGGATTGCATTCTATACAAAATCCATCAGAGTTACGAATAACTTTTTCTTCTTCAACATTAAATTTTACAATTTTCGTTTTCATTTTGGAGCCAAGATAAGGTGGTATTCTTCCTATTGAGCCAAAATAACTATCAGCATTTATAAGAGATATATTTCCTTCTGATGATCCATAAAATTCAATAATATTTGAAATATTAAATCTTTTCTCAAAGACTTTCCAAACGTCGGGGCGTAATCCATTGCCAAATATTCCTCTAATTTTATGCTTATTTTCAAATTCAGACTCTTTTGTATTAACAAGATACCTCAGCATTTCTCCAATGTAGGTGATAATAGTAATTTCTTTTTTGGCACAGTCTTTCCAAAAATTCTCAGCAGAAAATTTTCTTCTAAGCACGAGGGTACCACCTGTTAAAAATGTAGCTCCAACACCCACAACGCCACCGGTCGAATGATATAAAGGTAAAACCATATAAGTTTTATCACTTGTATTCATTTTTAATGACATAGATTGTAATGATGCTCCAGCTACAAACCTTGCATGATTAAATTTAGAGGCCTTAGGAAGACCTGTTGTTCCACTGGTGTATATATAAAATAATGAATCAGTATTGATTAAATCTTTTCTATGTTTCTTATCAGGTCTTGAATAATTATCAGACTTGATATTCTCAAAGCCTTGAACTTCTTCTCCGTAAATAAATGCATCAATTTTTTGATCAAGAATATCTTCTGCAGAAGAGAAATTATCTAAACACTCCTCACCAATAATAATAGATGCACTCTTTGATGCACCGATACAATGAGATAATGACTTGCCTTTAATATTTGAATTTAAGCATGCTGTTATAATTCCTATTTTAGCTAGTCCAATCCAAGCAAATAAGAATTCAGGCTTATTCTCCATTAAAAGAGAAATAACATCTCCATATTTGTAGCCTTTATCTATTGCCCAGTTTGCTACTTTGTTGGCTTCTTGATCAAGTTGCTGATAAGTATATTTTTTATCCTCATACTCTAATGCAATTAAATTAGGATTCTTATCAACCTGCTCTTCTATTAAATCTGCCACAGTAAGGGTAAGATTTTTATCTAATTTATTAGTCTTGCTAAGTAAGGGTAATAAAAAGCTTAGATATGTCCACTCTGTTTTAATACTTTTTAATATGCTCATATAATTTTTTTATTTTCTAAGATGTCTACAAGATTTGTATAGAATTTTTTATTATCTTCAAATGTTTTTCTGTATCCAAATATTGATTTAACCGGCCTTATCCCAAAAATACTATTTGTTAAAAAAATATACTCACTTTTCAATAGGTTATTTAATGTTGATGTTTGCGTTGTTGCAATCTTTTTTTTGAGAAATTGTTCTCTCATGACACCATTTAGAACTCCATCTTTTAAAGGAGGAGTGTATATCTTATTTTTTTGAACATAAAATATATTTGAAGTAGTTGTACAGCTAATTTTACCATTAATATTTAAAAATATTGCATCTTCACAACCATTTTTAGCAGCTCTATTCTTTTCAATTACATTGTCTAAATAATTAAGTGTCTTATTTTGAGAAATAGGAGATGTACTATTCCTTCTAATACTAGCTAATCCTAATCTAATTGGTTTCATGAATAATGATTTAGGAATTAAATTTAATTTTATATAAATTCCAATTTTATGAGACTTCTCAAAATCTAAGCCTCTTTTTGAAATTCCTCTTGTTATATTAGTTCTGATAGCAACTTTTTTATTTTGAAAATTATTTTTGATTATCAAATTATTAATAATTTTTTTTAGCTGTTCATTAGTTAAATTGAAATTAAAAGAAAGTAGTTTGGCTGCAGACTTTAGTCTTTTGTAATGATCATTATAATAAATTAATTTTTCTTGATAAAGCATCGTATCAAAGATGCCATCGCCTAATAATAATCCTCTATCTGATATATCAAAAGTTAGTTTTTTTTGTGGGATATATTTTCCATTTGCATAAATAATCATAGACATCAATTTAGTTTAATCTGACTTTGGTCATAGTTAGTATTTAATAAATTACTTATCTTATCAATAGACTCTTGGTACTCTAATTCGGAATCAGAATCACTTACGATTCCCCCACCACAATTAACAACTATCTTATCTTTAGTTAATAAAATAGTTCGAATAGGAATATTCATGTCTAATGACCCACACAATGAAATATATCCAAGAGCGCCACAATAGGGACCTCTTGCAGTTTCTTCTAATTCACTAATTATTTCCATTGCTCTTATTTTGGGGGCACCAGTCACTGATGCTCCTGGTAAGCAAGCTTTTAGTAAGTCTACAGCTTTTTTTCCAGGTTGAATTCTACTAGATATATATGAAACTAGATGATGAACATTTTCGTAAGTTTCAAGTGATGCTAATTTTTTGACTTCAACACTACCTGTAATAGAGACTCTAGAAATATCATTGCGCAGTACATCAACAATCATCAAGTTTTCTGCTAAATTTTTTTTACTGTTAACTAAGTCTTCAATTAATGCCTTGTCTTGCTTATCTGTTAAGCCTCGTGGAGTAGTTCCTTTTATTGGTGCAGCAGTAATTATTTTATCATCCAAACTTAAAAGTCTTTCAGGGGAAAATGAACATACTGCATCATCTTTATTATTAGATATAAATGCAGAAAAAGGTGTTTGAGTTTTTTTTCTATAATTTAAATATGTATCAAAATGATTATTCAAACTATTATTGCTAGCAAAAAAACAATGTGTAAAATTTGCTTGGAATATATCTCCTGCCTTAATATATTCTAAAATTTTATTAATTGATTGTTTATAGGAATCTTTATCTTGATAGGGCTTCCATTCAAAATTGAAATTATGTTTCTTTTTAACTATGGCTGTATCATTTTTATATAGATCTAATAAATATTCTGATTTTACAACATTTAGCATATTGTCTGTATTTGCTTGATAATCATCTAAATTTACAGAGAATACATACGTCTTACGTTTTTTGTGATCAAAGGCAAAAACAACATCATATAAACCAAACCAGATATCATCAAAATCATAGTTACTATTTTTTACATTTTTAATTTTTTCGATGTCTAGACATGACTCATATGAAATAAATCCAGCTAAGCCACATTGAAAGCTTGGTAAATTTGGAATTTTTTCTGCCTGTAAAGTATCTAGCAAGTCTTCGATAATTTCAAAAAAAGAGCTGTTTGAAGTCTTATTATCAATAAAAATATTACTTTTCTTTTTATGTATCTTTAATACTGGTAGAGCTGCAATATAACTATACTGATTTAAAGCTACATCTTTACCCGCACTATCTAAATAGGTTAAACCATCTAAACCCTTTAGTTTTTGAAAAAAAATAATGGGCTCTTGATAGTCTAATTCTAATACATTTATAATTCTCATTTTTTGAACTTTAGTTTTGGTGGGGATACTCGGAGTCGAACCGAGACGACCGAAGTCACCAGATTTTGAGTCTGGCGCGTCTACCAATTCCGCCATACCCCCAACTATATAATTATCCGTAAACTATGACTAATTTGGAAGAGTTTCAAATAATTAAGTTCATAAACATATAATAATTACCAGGTGGATAAGCATAGTTTTATTTGCAACGTGGATGTAGTATTAGTTTCTAAGAAAGTGATAGTAACTATGAGAAAAATATTTAATTTCTGTAAAGATTTAATGGATAATCAAATTAAGTCTTTTTCTAATACTAAATTTGCAATGCCCTTTGTTTTTTTAATTGGCTACATTGAAGCTATAATTTTCCCCCTACCTCAGGAAATATTTATGGTACCAATGATGTTATCAGAACGGTCTAAGATATTTAAAATTGCATTTTTTTCTTTTGTAGGATCCATCGTAGGTGGTATTACAGCCTATTATCTTGGTCTTTTGTTTTTTGACTCGATAGTAAATCCAATTTTAAATTTATATAATTACTTAGAAAATTTTGAATACTTTAAAGCTCAAATAAATGAATACGGATTTATATATGTATTTATTGGAGGATTTACACCATTACCCTTTAAGATTATCACCCTATCAAGTGGTGCTTTAGGTATTCCTTTTTGGAATTTTTTAGTTGCAGCAATTTTATCAAGAAGTATAAGATTTTACTTAATTGGATTCTTAGTCTGGAAATACGGCAATAAAGTAATTAATATAATTGATAGAAAATTAAACTTAATTACATTTATCATATTCGCTGTTATCTTAATGATATACCTATCTTATAAATTTATATTGTAATGAATATTATTTTAAATAAATATATTTTAGTTAATCTAGTAGCCTCTTTTTTAATTCTATTGACCGTTTATATTCTTCAATATTTTTTTAATATGGCTCCTTGCGATATGTGTATCAAAGAGCGTTACCCCTATTACATAATTGGAATACTTGCAGTTATAAATATATTTATAGACTCACATCAAATTTTGAAAACTTTGATTATTAAACTACTATTTATTGCTACTTCTTTTTTTGGCTTCCTTTATTCGATTTATCATGTCGGGATAGAAAGAAAGTTTTGGACTGGTAGAACAGAATGTTCAGGCCAAAATACTGCTTTAGATATTGAAGCTTTATCTGCACAACTTATGAATACGCCAATTATTAGATGTGATGAGGCAACTTTATTATTTAATTTAATTTCAATTGCAGAATTAAATGTTGTAGCTATGACTTTGCTTTTGATTTTAAATGCATTTGTATTATATAAGAAGATATGAACGCTAAAGAAAAATTGTTAGCCCGAATAATTAGAGTTAATCAAGCGGGTGAATTAGGTGCACAAAAAATATACACTGCTCAAAAAAAAGTTTTTGAGTTTTTAGGAAAATATGATGATGTAAAAGAGATCTCAAGAATGGCAGAGGAAGAGCAAGAACATTTAGATTATTTTAATACTAAGATAAAAACGCATAATGTTAGGCCTACTATATTAGGGCCTATGTGGGAAATTGGGGCAACTGCGATTGGATTTTCCACTGCAATTATGGGATCTAAAGCTGCTTATACTTGTACAGAGGCTGTGGAAGAAGTAATTGTTGAACACTACCAAGATCAAATTGATCTACTGGAGGGTATAGATCCTGAACTCCAAAGCAAAATAAAAAAATTTCAACAGGATGAAGAAGGGCATAAACAAACTGCTATTGAACATGGTTCACAACAAGTATTTGCATATAAAATATTGAGACAAATTTTAAGAAAGACTACTCAAGCAGCAGTATTTGTTGCCGAAAAAATATAATATTTATTTAAATCTTTAATTTAGAGGCTAAAAAATCAACACCTATACGAAGTCCATCTTCTGCAATAGAATGTTGAGTGTGCTCAGAAATATGTGTTTTTATATCTATACTATATTCTTTTAAAACTTTTTCAGCCGTTAGAGACTCTTGATAAGGCACCATCGGGTCTTGATCGCCATGAATTAAATAAATTGATGGTTTAGAAATCAAATCATCTTTAAGCAAATCTGCACCAATCAATCTTCCAGAATAACCAAGAACTGCAGCCATTGTATTTTTTCTACGTAGACTTACATGAAGTGACATCATTGTTCCTTGACTAAAACCAATTAATGCTAAATTTTCTTCAGCAATATTATATTCTAATAATTTGCTATCTATAAACTCATTCAAATGATCTGCAGCTACTAAAATTTTACTCCATAAAACTGCTGGATCTGTTGATGTTAAATCAAACCACTGATAGCCAGACGGATTCATTGAGCAGGCTTCAGGAGCATGAGGTGATAAAAAAATTGCTTCTGGTAGGGTGCTTTGAAAATAATTTGCCAAACCAATCAGATCATTACCATCAGCACCATAACCATGAACAAAAATTATCATTTGCTTTGGAGAGTTTCCACTTGAAGGTTCTATAATAGGTCCACTAATCATATCTTTAATTATGGTTTAAATTTTTTTCAACAATACTAACTATGTCAGCCATAATATCTTTTAGCTGATAGTCCTTAGGTGTGTAGACGGCAGTAACACCTTGAGATTTTAATATTCTCTCATCTTCTATTGGTATTATACCTCCAACAATTAATGGAATATTATCAATTTTATTCTTTTTTAACTCTGACATAATTTCACCAACAAGCTGAATATGAGATCCAGACAAAATTGACAAGCCTATAATATGAACATCTTCTTCAACTGATGACTTAACAATCTGCTTCGGAGTTAATCTAATTCCCTCATATAAAACATCCATACCACAGTCACTGGCACTCACGGCAATTTGCTCAGCCCCACTTGAGTGTCCATCTAATCCAGGTTTACCAACTAAAAACTTAATTCTTCGACCAGTTTTTTCTGATAAAGCATCAACTCTTTTCTTAACCTCTAAATAGTCGTTATTAGTCGTTGTTTTCAAATTTTGAGTAATTCCAGTAGGAGCCCTAAATTCTCCAAATACCTCTCGCATTACATTGGTCCATTCGCCGGTTGTAACGCCAGCTTTAGCTGCTTCTATAGAAGCGTGCATGATGTTAGTGTTGGATTCTGCGGCTAACTTTAAGTCAGTTAATGATTTATTAACTAATAATTGATCACGATTTTGACGCCATTCATTTAAAGCCTTAATTTGTTCAGCTTCAACTTTAGGATCTATTGATTCTATTCCACTATCGTTTGCTGTTAATGGAGAATTCTCAGTCTCAATAAATTTATTTACTCCAACTACTATTTGCTCACCATCATTAATATTCTGAATTCTTTCTTTATTTGAATTAACTAATTCTTGTTTTAAATAACTATTTTCAATACCTACAACTGCTCCACCCATTGACTGAATATGATTAAATTCTTTTCTTGCTTCAATTTTCATTTGTTCAACTTTTTCTTCGACAACTTTAGAACCATTAAATAAATCTTCAAATTCTAGAAGGTCAGTTTCATAAGCTAAAATTTGTTGAAGTCTAAGTGACCATTGTTGATCCCATGGTCTTGGCAATCCTAGTGCTTCGTTCCAAGCTGGTAATTGAACAGCTCTTGCACGAGCATCTTTTGATAAGACTACTGCCATCATTTCGATAAGAATACGATAAACATTATTTTCAGGTTGCTGTTCTGTTAAACCCAAACTATTAACTTGAACACCGTATCTAAATCTTCTATTTTTTGGATCTTTTACTCCATATCTTTCTCTAGTTATTTCATCCCACAAATCTACAAATGCACGCATCTTGCACATTTCTGTAACAAACTTTATTCCAGAATTTACAAAAAAACTGATACGTCCAACAACATTTTCAAATTCTTCTGGCGAAAGTACATCTGACTCTTTTACTCGATCTAAATATGCAACAGCAGTAGACAAAGCAAAAGCTAACTCTTGTACTGGCTTTGCTCCAACTTCTTGTAAATGATAAGAGCATATGTTCACCGGGTTCCATTTTGGTAATTCGGTATAAGTAAAAGTTATCATATCGGATATAAGTCTAAGACTTGGTGCTGGAGGAAAAATATGCGTTCCTCGAGATAAGTATTCTTTTATAATATCGTTCTGAGTTGTTCCTTGTAACTTATTTCGATTCACTTTCTGTTCATCGGCTAAAGCAATATAAAGACTTAACATCCATGCTGCAGTAGCATTGATAGTCATTGAGGTATTCATCTGATCAAGGGGAATCTGATTTAATAAAGTTCTCATATCTCCAATATGGCTTATGGGAACTCCTACTTTGCCAACTTCACCGCTAGCAAGAATGTGATCACTGTCATAGCCAGTTTGTGTAGGTAAATCAAAAGCTATAGATAAGCCTGTTTGCCCTTTAGAAAGATTATTTAGATATAGCTCATTTGACTTTTTAGCAGTCGAATGTCCCGCGTAAGTACGTATTAACCATGGTTTATCTGTCATTTTTAGTCCTTGAGCTTGTTTTTTTATTTTTTTGTTTTATTTATAGTTCATATATTAATAACAACAAACTGGCTATAAACCGAGAAAAAAGAAGTGTATATAAATTTATTTTCAAACTGGCTATAAGCCTAGAAAAAAGATTAAATTAGGCTATATTTCGAATAAATTTCATACATGGGAGACATATTAATGACTACAGAAGAAAAAGATATTTATGCAATTGGCGAAGTTCCACCTCTAGGTTTTGTTCCAAAGAAAATGCATGCTTGGGTAATTAGAAAAGATAGACATGGTAACCCAATGCAATCATTTCAATCAGAAGAAGTTGGTATTCCTGAAATTGGACCCAGCGATGTACTAGTTTTAGTTATGGCTGCAGGAGTAAATTATAATGGTGTATGGGCTGGTTTAGGTAAACCAATCTCAGTGCTAGATGTTACAAAAAAAGATTATCATATTGCTGGTTCTGATGCCTCTGGAATTGTTTGGAAAGTTGGTTCAGCTGTTAAAAAATGGAAAGTTGGTGATGAAGTTGTTATTCACGCAATGACATGGGATCACGAAGATGTTGAAGTTAATGGTGGAGAACCAATGCTATCTGAAACTAATAAAGTTTTTGGCTATGAGACTGCTGATGGTACTTTTGCTCAGTACACTGCTGTACAAGCACACCAGTTGATGAAAAAACCACCTCAACTAACATGGGAAGAAAGCGGTTGTTATAACTTAACTCTTGTTACTGCATATAGAATGCTTTTTGGGCATGCGCCGCATGAACTTAAGCCAGGCCAGTTCGTTCTAGTATGGGGCGCTTCTGGAGGACTAGGAAGTTTTGCAGTTCAGTTAGCAAAAATAGTTGGTGCTAAACCAATAGGTATAATATCTGACGATTCAAAAGCTGATTACGTTAAGAGCTTAGGTGCGGTTGGAGTTTTGAATAGAAAAAACTTTAATTGTTGGGGAGAACACCCTGATATTGATGATGCTGAAGCTTATGGCAATTATATGAAAGAAGTTAGGAAGTTTGGTAAAGCTCTATGGGAGTTTACAGGAAAAGGGAAAAATGTAGATATGGTATTTGAACACCCAGGAGAAACTACAGTGCCTGTTTCTATGTTTATTGTAAAAAGAGGTGGCATGGTTGTCATCTGTGCTGGAACTACAGGATACAATCTTACTTTGGATGCAAGATATCTTTGGATGCATAGCAAGAGACTTCAAGGTTCGCATTTTGGTAATTCAAAGCAAGCTTATGCTGCAAATAACCTGGTTTTAGATGGTGCAATTGACCCATGTATGTCAGAGGTTTTTGAATGGGATAAGATTCCATTTGCGCATGAAAAAATGTTAAATAATGAGCATAAAGCTGGAAATATGGCAGTTTTAGTTGGTGCTCTTGAAACAGGATTAAAAACTATCAAGGAAGAATAATCATTATGGATAATTTACTAATTAAGTGCAGAGAATCTTTACAGTCTGTTAACAAGTATACTGACGCCGCAAAACAACAAGTTAAGAAGCTTGTGATGGAAGATGGTTCAGTATCTAAGCAGTTAATGGCAAGAGAGCAGCATGCTGCTCATAGCTTAGCTTGGATAGCAACTTATAAAGCTACTCTTACTGAATTATTGAATTGGGCAGAACGACTTGAGAGTGAAAATAATTTCCAAGAGACGGAACAGCTTATACTGCAATTTGCATTCTCAGAGTATCTTTCACAATTGTGGCATGGCATTCCCATGTCACAATTGGAGTATGCAAGACCGCAGGATTTAGGTTTGAAAAATGGATTGTTAACAGAGCTCTCCACGAACTCTGTTAGAGATCTTATGCTTAATGGAAATGAAGCAGCTGATAGAGTGAAGCTTGCAGATATTTTACAAAATAACTTCTCTAGTAAAAATTTTGGTAATTTAGGACTTGATGATACATCATCAATGATTATTCAAGAATTTAAAAAATTTGTTGAAGAAGATGTTGTTCCATATGCACACGAATGGCACCTAAAAGATGAGTTAATTCCAATGGAGGTCATAAATAAAATGGCTGAACTTGGTATATTTGGATTAACAATACCTGAAGAGTATGGTGGTCTTGGTATGAATAAACTTTCTATGTGTGTTGTAACTGAAGAGCTTGCACGTGGATATATTGGAATAGGTTCATTAGGAACAAGAACTGACATTTCTTCTGAATTATTATTAATTGGTGGAACTGAAGAACAAAAGAAAAAATGGCTACCTAAAATTGCATCTGGTGAAATACTTCCAGCTGCTGTTTTCAGTGAGCCTAATACAGGCTCTGATTTGGCTTCATTAAGAACTCGTGCAGTTAAAAATGGAGATGATTATTCAATAACTGGAAATAAAACTTGGATTACTCATGGTGCAAGAAGTGACTTAATGACTCTTTTAGCAAGATCAAATCCAGATGAAAAAGGTTACAAGGGCTTATCTATGTTCTTGGCTGAAAAAGAACGAGGAGATGATGATAATATGTTCCCAAGTGAAGGTATGTCTGGAGGAGAAATAGAGGTGCTAGGCTATAGAGGAATGAAAGAATACGAAATTGCATTTGATGAATTCAAAGTAAAAGGTGAAAATCTATTAGGTGGAGAAGAAGGTAAAGGCTTTAAACAATTAATGGAAACTTTTGAATCTGCTAGAATTCAAACTGCTGCAAGAGCAGTTGGTGTTGCTCAATCTGCAATGGAAACTGGAATGCAGTACGCTCTTGATAGAAATCAGTTTGGTAAATCAATTTACGAATTTCCAAGAGTTTCATCAAAAGTGACTTCAATGGTTACAGAAATAATGGCCGCTAGACAGCTCACTTACTTCTCAGCAAGAGAAAAAGATAAAGGCAATAGATGTGATTTAGAAGCGGGTATGGCAAAACTTCTAGGTGCAAGAGTGGCATGGGCAACTTCAGACAATTCGCTTCAGATTCATGGCGGTAATGGTTTTGCTTTAGAATATCCAATCAGTAGACTTTTATGTGACTCAAGAATTTTAAATATTTTTGAAGGTGCCGCTGAAATGCAAGCTGACGTTATAGCTAGAAGATTGCTTACTTCAAACTAATGCCAAATGTATTTTATTATATATTAATACCTATCACTATTGCTGCCGTAACTATTGTTCTTTTTACTGGTATCTTTGGAATGTTAAAAGGTGGAAAGTTTAATAAGCAATACTCTAATAAACTAATGCGCTTAAGAATTTTACTTCAATTTTTAGCCATAGTGATCATAATGACTGCTCTATATATTGCTTCTAAATAAAAATGGTAAAGTTAACTAGAATTTATACAAAAACTGGTGATAAGGGAAAGACAAGCCTTGTTTCAGGCAAAAGAGTTTCTAAAGATAATGTTAGAATTAGAGCTTATGGAACAGTTGACGAATTAAACTCTATACTTGGTGTCGTTAAACACCATGTATCTAAAAAACTTGTAAAAGTGATAGCAGAAATTCAGAATGACTTATTTGATCTAGGAGCAGATCTTGCAAATCCAATTACTAAATCACCAAAATTTCCTCCACTAAGAGTTACTAAAAACCAAGTTACAAGACTAGAGGAAGCCATTGATAAATTTAACAAACCATTATCAAGCTTGAACTCATTCATCTTGCCTGGTGGATCTCTTAGTGCGTCATATTTACACAATGCACGTACGGTAGCTAGGCGTGCTGAAAGTTTGATTGTTGAATTAAACAATAAAGAAAAAATAAACATATTTTCAATGACTTACGTTAATAGATTGTCAGATTTATTCTTTGTTCTATCAAGAGTAGAAAATGGAAATGGTAAAAAAGATGTCTTATGGAAACCTGGCCAGAACACTTAAATTAATTGATCAAAAGCTAAAAATACTATAATTCCTAACGATATATTTCTTTAATAAATTAATTAGAAAGAACTTTTAAATGAAGATCCTAGTACCCGTAAAAAGAGTTATCGATCCTTATGTAAACATTAGAGTAAAATCTGATCAAACAGGTGTTGAAACTGATAATGTAAAAATGTCTATGAATCCTTTTTGTGAAATAGCAGTAGAAGAAGCTATTAGATTAAAGGAAGCAGGCAAGGCAGAAGAAATAATTGCAATCTCTATAGGCAACCAACAATGCCAAGAAACAATTAGAACTGCTTTAGCAATGGGTGCTGACAGAGGAATTCACGTGCTAACTGATAATATTTTAGAGCCATTAGCTCTAGCAAAAATTTTAGCTAAAATATATGAAGAAGAAAAACCAGGACTAGTGGTAATGGGCAAACAAGCAATTGA
Organism: uncultured Pelagibacteraceae bacterium; assembly: GCA_905182145.1. Lineage (GTDB taxonomy): Bacteria > Pseudomonadota > Alphaproteobacteria > Pelagibacterales > AG-422-B15 > CACCCN01. The sequence goes on along the minus strand of CAJJAN010000005.1, from coordinate 43,296 downwards.
TGGTGATAATAATCAAACGGGACAAATGTTTGCTGCACTAACTAATTTATCCCAAGGCACATTTGCATCTAAAATTGATATTGAAGGTGAGCAAGCTATTGTTACAAGAGAAGTCGATGGTGGTTTACAAACAATAAAAATTAGTATGCCTGCAGTTATTACAACAGACTTAAGACTTAATGAACCAAGATATGCTTCGCTGCCAAATATTATGAAGGCAAAGAAAAAAACTATCGACCAAAAGGCACCAGAAGATTTTGGTGTTGATGTGTCGCCTAGATTAAAAATATTAAAGGTGGTTGAGCCACCCAAGAGACAAGCTGGAATCAAAGTAGAATCAGTATCAGAATTAGTAGAAAAACTTAAAAATGAAGCAGGTGTAATATGACAACATTATTTTTTACCGAACATGCAAAAGGTCAATTAAGTGATCAAAGCTTAAAAGCAATTAGTGGCGCAAAAAAATTTGGAGACGAACTCCATGTACTTATTGCTGGTAGCAATATAGATGATGCAGTTGCTCAAGCTAGTAAAATTGAAGGCGTTTCAAAAGTTATTCATCTTGATAATAGTGAATTTGATAATATTTTAGCAGAAAAGCTTACGACTGCTATTTTTGATATATCAGCTGATTACAATTTTTTTGCTGCAGCAGCAACTACAACTGGCAAAAATGTAATGCCCAGATTGGCTGCAAAATTAGATGTTAGCCAGATATCTGAAATAATAGGTGTTGAGTCACCCGATACATTTATTAGAACAATTTATGCAGGCAATGCAATTGCAACAGTACAATCTTCTGATGCAAAAAAAGTATTAACAATTAGACCAACTGCTTTTCAAATGAGTCTTTTGGGTGACACAGCATGCGAAATTACAAAAGTTTCTTCAGAAAACATACCAACGCTTTCAGAATTTGTCAGTGAAGAACTTACAAAATCAGATAGACCTGAATTAACTTCTGCGAAAACAATTATATCTGGTGGTAGAGGGATGCAAAATGGTGAAAACTTTGAACTCTTAGATAAAGTAGCTGCTAAATTAAATGCAGCAGTTGGTGCTTCAAGAGCTGCTGTTGATGCTGGCTTTGTTCCAAATGATTATCAGGTTGGTCAAACTGGTAAAGTAGTTGCTCCTGAATTATATATTGCCGTAGGTATATCTGGAGCAATTCAGCATCTTGCAGGAATGAAAGATTCAAAGATTATCGTTGCAATAAATAAGGATGAAGAAGCTCCTATTTTTGATGTTGCAGATTATGGTCTTGTTGCTGATTTGTTTCAAGTTCTACCAGAGCTAGAAGAAGCGCTCTAAAAAATATATTTAGAAAATAAATCTATAAAATATTGATCTTCCCAATCTGCTGGTCCTAAATATTTTGCTACCTGAATGCCATTTTGATCAATTAAAATGGTCGCTGGTAATCCAATTGCCTTAATTTCTCTTGGAATTTTATTTTTGCTATCAAAATAAAGTGCAATATTCTCTATATTATTGTCACTAAAAAAACTAATAGCCTTTGCTTTTGGACCTCTATCAAGATTAATTGCAATTACTTCAAATTTATTTTTATCAAACTTACTTTGCAACCTATCTAATGAAGGCATTTCCTCTTTGCAAGGTTCGCACCAAGTTGCCCATAAATTCACTAAAATAAGTTTACCAGAAAAGTCATTTAGTAAGTGTTTTTTGCTATTTACATCCTCAAAGCTACTTGTAAATCCTGGCTTTTCTTCAAAAATTATTTTTTTTAATGTATCTGTTTCGGCATATAAGGGGTTGCAAAACAAAAATAATGTGGCATATAGCAACGATACTTTAGTAATAATATTATATAATTTCATATAAAGATACATAGTGAGAATACAGATAATGTCTAGAAAAAAAAACCCTATATTAAGACACAGATTTAATCAGAAAAATAAAGATATTTTTACTGAGATCAATACTTCAATTGATTTTGACAAATTTATGTTTAATGAAGATATTGAAGGTTCTATAGCTCACGCTGAAATGCTGTCCAAACAAAAGATAATTACTGTATTGGAAAAAAATAAAATCACATCCGGGCTAAAAAAGATTCTATTAGAGATAAAAAATAATAAATTCATCTTCAATCCTGAGCTTGAAGATATTCATATGAACATAGAGAATAGACTTCAAGAGCTTGTTGGTGATGTTGCGGGAAAACTACATACTGCACGATCTAGAAATGATCAGGTCGTAACAGACCTAAAACTATGGCTAAGAAAAGACATAGATTTGATATTAACTGAATTAAAGGTCTTAAAAAAAATCATAATAAAAAATGCTGAAAAAAATATTGATATAATCATGCCTGGCTTCACTCACCTACAGACAGCTCAGCCAATATCTGCAGGACATTATTATATGTCATATTATGAAATGTTTATGAGAGATACTGATAGATTCATTGAATCAAGAGAAAGATTAAATAAAAATCCTCTTGGATCCTGTGCCATGGCAGGAACCTCTTTTAAAATAGATAGATTTGAAACTTCTAAAAAACTTTCATTTAATGGGCCAACAAATAATTCTATAGATAGTGTTGCAGATAGAGATTTTGTAATTGATTACTTATATGCATCAAGCACATGTGCCATGCATTTATCAAGAATTGCTGAAGAGATAGTTTTGTGGTCTTCCAATCTTGTTAAATTTTGTGAAATAAAAGATGAGATGATGTCTAGTTCATCAATAATGCCTCAAAAGAAAAATCCTGATGCAGCTGAGTTAGTTCGTGCAAAGGCGTCTTTAATTAATGGGAATCTACTTTCATTATTAAATATAATGAAGGCACTTCCCTTGTCTTACAGCAAAGATCTTCAAGAAGACAAAAAGCTAGTTGTTGATACAAGTAAGAATTTACATGTATCCATCAAGGTAATTACAGAAATTTTAAAAGGTATAAGATTGAATAAAGAAAATATGCTTAAAGCTGCTTTAGATGGCTATTCTAATGCAACTGAATTAGCTGATTGGCTAGTTAAAAATCTAGGATATTCATTTAGAAAAGCCCATCAAATCTCAGCTAAAATTGTTAATTTTGCTGAAATAAACAAGCTAAGATTAGAAGATTTAAGTCTTGAAGAACTTAAAAAATTTGATTCAAATATTAATAATAATATTTTTAAATCATTAAATATAAAAAATGCAGTTTTAAGTAAAACAAGTTATGGTGGAACAAGTCCATCAGAAGTAATTAAGATGATAAAAAAAGCAAAGAAAATAAATAAATGAAAAAAATTACTATTTTTTTGATACTTAGTTTATCGTTTATTAGTTGTGGTAAAAAGGGATCTTTAGAGTTACCTGAAACAACATCTCAAAATAATATTCTTAAAGAAGTATCATCTACATTAATTTAATATTATGAAATATTTTAATTATAAAGATGAAAATTTAACATCTGAAAATATGTCTATTGCAGATATAGCAACAGAAGTTCAAACCCCATTTTATTGCTATAGTGCTAATGCATTTAAAAATAATTTTAATGCTTTAAAAAATGCGTTTAAAGAAATTAATCCAAAGATTTGTTATGCAACCAAATCTAATTCTAATTTATCAATACTAAACCTGTTACAAAAAGAAGGTGCTGGTGCCGACGTTGTCTCTGTTGGCGAATTAAAAAAATCACTAATAGCAGGCATTATGCCTCATGACATAGTTTTTTCAGGTGTAGGTAAAACTAGTGATGAAATTGAGTTTGCAATTATAAACAAAATATTTCAAATAAATGCAGAGTCCACCAGTGAATTAAATACTATAAACAAAATAGCACAAAAACTTGGTACTCTTCAGCAGGTTGGGATTAGAATTAATCCTGACGTTACAGGAAAAACTCATGAGAATATTTCAACTGGAGGAATTGGTGATAAATTTGGTATTCCATTTTCTGAAGTAAAAAATCTATTTTTAAATAATGAACATTTTGAGAATATTGACATATCAGGCATTGCTTTTCATATAGGCAGTCAAATTCATGATATAGAGCCTTTTAAGAAAGTATTTCAAAAGACAGGTGAATTAATTAAAGAAATCAATAAAAATAAGCAGATTATTAAAGTGTTAGATATAGGGGGAGGCTTTGGTGTTGATTATGAAAATAACCAAAAAGAGTTTCCAATTGAAGAATACGCTGAACTTGTAAAAAATTCTTTTGATACAAAAAATCTTACAGTTGTCATTGAACCAGGCAGGTCGATTTCATGGGATACTGGTATATTGGTAACAAAAGTTTTATATATAAAGAAACATGGTGAGAAAAAATTTATTATTACTGACTGCGGGATGAACGACTTAATGAGGCCTGCATTATATGATGGTTATCATAAAATCTTGCCATTAGCAGAAACTAAAAATACTGAAAAAATCTCTACTGACATAGTTGGCCCAATCTGTGAATCTACAGATAGATTATTTTCTAGCAATGAATTCTATGATGTAAAAGAAGGAGATTTATTGGCTATACTAAATTCTGGAGCTTATGGTTCATCAATGAGTTCTAATTATAATGTTCGACCACTTGTTGATGAAATATTAATTGATAAAGATAATTATAATATAATTAGAAATCGACAATCTTTTGAAGAAAGTATTGCTCAGGAAATTAAAATTAATAAGAATTAATTACCTTGGTAAGAATATATTCTGAAGAATTTCAATAGTGCTATACTTAATATACAACATCTCTACTGGGTCAATTTTATTGAAGTGATCAATGCCTAAGGCTGATACTATAAATAATATAAGAATAATAATGGCAGTCTTGTCTCGAGATAATTTTTTCTTTTCTTTATAAACAGCGGGTAAATTTTTATCAGATTCAGGGTTTCTTTTTTCTATGACTTCTTCAGAATTAGAAACAGATTCATTTACTTCAAAACCTGTATTATCTTGAAACCAAGAAAAATTACAGCGAGCACATCGTACCTGTCTACCAACACTTATTTGGACAGGGTCTACAAGATATTTTGCTTCACATGATGTACAAGAAATAATCATAAAATATTTAGTTAAATTTATATTTTTAGAATAATCTATTATTTTATATGATACATCAAATTAATAAAAAAATATTATATGCCTCATTATTTGTAATAGTAATATTAATAATAGTTCATTTTACTTACTATCTATTCCAAATTCCTAGCACAAGTAATCAAAATACTACTCTTATTAAAACTGATGGAATTGTTGTGTTGACTGGCGATAAATACAGGATTTCAGAAGGTATTAAAATTTTAAAAAAAAACTCAAATGAAAGATTACTTATTTCAGGGGTAAATAAAAAAATTTCAAAATCCAAGATAATATCCCTGTATGGCAATGATCCAGAGACTAAGCAGCTTTTTGATTGTTGTATAGATATTGATAAAGTTTCTACAAATACATTTGAGAATTCAAGAGAAGCTTATTTTTGGGCAAGAGATCGACAATTAAAAACTTTATTAATAGTTACTTCAAATTACCATATACCAAGAGTTAAATTAGAATTTTCAAGATTTTTCCAAGAAAATATTTTATATTATAATCCAGTAAATATTACTGAAGATGATGAATCAAATATTTCTTTAGAAATGATTAAAAAAATAACTTTTGAATATATTAAGTATTTAAGGACCTCTCTAAGCTTTCTGGTAAAAATATAGTATGTTATTTATTAGATCATTATTATCAAATTTTTTCTTTTATTTTTTTATTATAGGCTCTCTTGTTGTTGCGCCTTTTTCATTTGTTATGCCACGCTCTGTAATTTTTTGGCTAATTCGATTCCAGTCTATTCATGCACTAATCAACTTAAAGTATTTAGTAAATTTAAGAGTTGAATTTAGAGGGACAGAAAATATACCAAAGTTTAGGAAATACTTAATTGCCTCCAAACATCAGTCATTAGCTGAAGGAGTGTTTCTAAATTATGCAATTGAAAAACCAAGTATTGTTGCAAAAAGAGAATTATTATATATCCCAATAGTTGGGCTATGTTTTAAAAAAGCAAATTTTATTTATGTAAATAGAACTAAAGGTGAAACACCTATTGAAACATTGGTAAGAAAATCGAAGGTAAGTATGGAAAAAGATCCAAGGCCTCTTTTAATTTTTCCAGAAGGCACAAGAACTCCAATTGGTGAAACAAAACCATATAAATATGGCATTACTGCACTATATAAAGGGTTGAATGTTCCGTGTTTACCAGTAGCTGTAAATACAGGTTATTTTTGGCCACGAAGGAAATTTTTAAGATATCCAGGGAAAATGGTAATTGAATTCTTAAAGCCTATTGAGCCTGGAATGGATCCAGAAGATTTTAGTGATATCCTTAAAAGGACTATTGAAAAAAGAACTAATGAATTAGTGTTAGAAGCTCAGAATCAATCCACAGGTAAGGTTTAATAATATAACAAGCTGTGGATAACTTAATTTTAATGAATAAAAACAATACTTTAATTGTTTATAAAACTATAAACTTGTATGGATAAAATCTCATCTTTAAAAAAAATATTCTACTTAATTCTTTTTTCTTTACTACTCTATTCCGCATATTGGATTTATGTTTCAATAAAATTTAAGAATGAAATTGAATATTTCATTAATAAGCAAGAAATATCAATTGATCAAATATATGTAACTGGTTTTCCCTACAGGCTCGAATCGCATATAAAAAATTTATCTTTAGAAAGAGACCAAGAAGATTACCTCTATCTAACAATTCCTCATCTTAAAATTAGTATTTCTCCATTTTCATTTAATAAAATTTTTTTTCAATCAAATTCGTCTTCTTTAAAGTTTAAAAATGTAGCTCAAGAACTCGATATATTTAATAACCAAAGTCGTCTTTCAATCGTTATAGAAAATGAGTTGATAAAAAGATCAATATTTATGTTTGAAGAAAATGAAATCGCATATAAAAATATATTTTTTGATTATAATAAAAAATTAAATAATATAATTTTAGATGGAAAAATTAATTTTATTAATAATAAATTAAATGGAAATCTTCAACTAGATATTTATGATAATAATGGGGAAAAGAAATTTGCTGCTCCTATTTCAATTGAGAATAATATCTTAAAACTACTTTTTTTTGAATTAGATTTAGATAACTTATTTTAGTTTTTTCTTAGATCTGCCAAAATCATCTGCGTCTATATCCTGACCTGCAGCAATTATCTTTTTTCTAATTTTTCTAGTTCCACTAAATATCTTGAATAAAGTATCCTCATCATTCCATCTAACAGCTTTTTGCAATACACTGAGGTCCTCAGAAAATCTGCCAATCATCTCTAAAACTGCTTCTTTGTTATTTATAAATATATCTCGCCACATTGTTGGGTCAGATGATGCTATTCTGGTAAAATCTCTAAATCCACTTGCACTATATTTAATAACATCCGATTTTGTAACAGTCTCTAGGTCTGCAGCTGTATTAACAATGTTATAGGCAATCAAGTGTGGTAAGTGAGAAGTAATAGCAAGGACTCGGTCATGGTGTTCTGGTGACATTATTTCAACACTACTTCCAATTTTTTCCCAGAATTTTTTTACTATTAAAATATTTTTTTTATTAGTGTCTCTATATGGAGTTATAATACACCATCTGTTTATAAAAAGTTCTGCAAAGCCTGCCTCTGGACCACTTTTTTCTGTACCAGCAATTGGATGTGCAGGAATAAAGTCAAACTCTTTACTTATAATTTTTTTAACATCAGCCATGACTCTTGTTTTTGCTGAGCCTACATCAGTAATAATTGTATCTTTTTTTAAATGTGGCTTTATCTCCCAAAATAGTTTTTTGTAACTGCCTAAAGGAGTACATATAATTACTAAGTCAGCATTTTTAACGGTTTTTTCAATAGAAGACTCAACTTTAGAGACTAATTTAATTTTTTTCGCAGTTTGCCTAGTTTTAATGCTTTTAGCGTAGCCAGTGGTAGATATAGCAATTCTATTTTTTTTTATTGCTAGTGCTACTGAAGAACCTATCAGCCCTAAGCCGATAATTGCAATATTATTAAATTTTGATTTATTTGTCATTTTTAAAAAACGATTTAAACGCACCTATTAAAATCTTATTTTCTTTTTCTGTTCCAATTGTAACTCTTATACATTCTGGCATATTATAATTATCTAGAGTTCTTATAATAATAGATTTACTTAATAAATATTTATTTAATCTATCTTTTTCTTTAATTCCTTTTTTACATTTAATAAATATAAAATTTGCCTGGCTATCATATACAACCAATGGAAGTTTACTTAGTTCATCTTTAACTTTTTTAAGCCAAATCTTGTTATGAGAAATTAGTTTTTTTTCTACATTTTTCTCTAAAACTGCAACAGCGCCAGCTTCTTGAGCTATTCTGTTTACATTAAATGGACCTCTTATTTTATCAAGCAAACTAATTATACCTTGGTTAGTGTAACACCATCCAAGCCTTAAAGATGCTAAGCCATAAATCTTAGAAAATGTCCTCGTTACTATAATATTATCATACTTCTTGATATAACTCATTCCACTTTCATAATCATTTTCACTTAAGTATTCTGCGTAAGCAGCATCTAGAACAATAATTATTTTTTTAGGAATTTTTTTTATAAATTGATCTAAACTCAATTTATCTAAATAAAGTCCTGTTGGATTATTTGGATTAGCTATAAAAATTATTTTTGTTTTTTTACTTATGCTACTTAAAATACTTTTAACATCAACATTATAATCAATAGTTTTAGATTTAATAACTTTTGCATTATTTATTTTAGAATAAATTTCGTACATTAAAAAACTATTATGTGGGATAATAACTTCATCGCCCTTTGTTAGATAAAGCTGACAAATTAAACCCAAGATTTCATCTGAACCATTTGCACAAAAAATGTTCTTTTTATTTAATTTGTATCTTTTGGATATTGAATCTTTTAATTGCACACTCCCGCTTTCAGGGTACCTATTTGCAGTTGCTGATACTTTTTTTATTTTATCTAGTACTTTTTGACTTGGTCCAAATGGAGATTCATTTGATGAAAGCTTTATGACATCATTTTTACCTGCAATTTTACTTTCCCCAGCTTGATATGCGCTAATATTTTTTAATGTTTTTACAGTGCTCATTTATCTAATAGATAAGTGAATATTGACTAATTTTAAAGAAATTCTTTTATATTTTAATATTAATTCATTAACTTAATTGACTTATAATCAACCAAATAGTAATAAAAAGGTGCGCTGATTTGAATTACAGCTTGCGGGCGCAAAATAAAAACAGCTAAAGAGGTGATCTAAATGCCGCCAAACTTAGTTGTTAAGCGGTTTTTTTATGCTTGCTGATAAAGATTGATTAAAAATGAGTAAAAATACAATTGTAGAGTTAGCTTCCAGTAAGAATCCATTGGTTTTAGATTGTGGTAAATCTATAGGCCCAATTAAGACAGCTTATACTACATATGGAAAACTTAACGATTCTAAATCGAATGCAATTTTAATCTGTCACGCATTAACTGGTGATCAGTACGTTGCAAGTGAACATCCTATTACTAAAAAAGATGGTTGGTGGTCTTTGTTGATAGGGCCAGGTAAATCAATAGACACAGATAAATACTTTATAATATGTCCAAATGTTATCGGTGGCTGCATGGGATCAACGGGACCAAATGAAAAAAATCCAAAAACTGGAAGAGAATATGGCTTAGATTTCCCAGTTATAACTATTGCCGATATGGTTAAAGCACAAAAATTATTGATTGATAGTTTGGGTATAAAAAAATTATTTTCAGTTATTGGTGGATCTATGGGTGGTATGTTAGTTTTAGAGTGGCTATCTAAGTTTCCTTCACTTGTTTTTTCAGCAATACCTATTGCAACAACTACTAGTCACTCTGCACAAAATATTGCTCTTAACGAACTAGCAAGGCAGGCTATTATGGCTGATCCTGAATGGAAGTCTGGAAATTATAATGAACATAATACTAAGCCAACAAAAGGACTATCTGTTGCAAGAATGGCTGCGCATATAAGCTATTTATCAGAGCAATCATTACATGAAAAATTTGGGAGAAATTTACAAGATAAAACTAAAATTGAATTTTCTTTTGATGCAGATTTTCAAGTTGAAAGCTACCTAAGACATCAAGGTTTTAAATTTGTGGATCGTTTTGATGCCAATAGTTATTTATATATTACTCGAGCAATGGACTACTTTGATTTAAAAACAGATAATAATGGGTCTTTACTAGAAGCTTTTAAGGATACAAAGGCGCATATACTTTGTGCATCTTTTACAAGTGATTGGTTGTACCCAACTTCAGAGAACAAAGTAATAACAAAGACATTTAATGCTCTTGGTTTAAATGTTAGTTTTGTTGAAATTGATACTGATAATGGACATGACTCATTTTTATTAAATGAACCAGAATTTTTCCATACAGTTGAGGGATTTTTAGATGCAACATATAAAAAATTATGAGTTTATTTAATACTGATAAAGATTTTAATGTAATTTCAAATATGATTCCATCTGGAGCAAATATAATTGATGTTGGTTGTGGAGATGGATCTTTACTAGATTATTTGGCTAAAAAGAAAAATATTAATGGCAGAGGTTTAGAAATAGATCAGGATAAAATAAGAGAATGTTTAGCAAAAGGTATTGCTGTAATGCAAGGTGATGCTGATATTGACTTAATTGACTATCCCAACAAGTCTTTTGATTATTCAATTCTAACATATACATTGCAAGCTACAAAAAAACCTAAAGAAGTTTTAGAGGAATTAGTAAGAATTTCTGACAAAGCAATTGTATCATTTCCAAACTTTGGATACTGGAAAATAAGACTTAACCTATTGCTTAATGGAACTATGCCTGTAAGTGATGATTTAAGTTATTCATGGTATGAGACACCAAACTTACATTTTTGTACAATTTTTGATTTTATTAATTTATGTGAAGAGTCTAATATAAAAATTGAAAAAAAATGTAATTTAAAAAATCATTCAATTGAAAAGTATACAAAAAAGAACTGGTTTGATAATTTTTTATTAGAATCTGGAATGTTTTTAATTTCAAAAAAATAAATGAGTAATTTAAAAATAGATATTATTCCATGTCTAAGTGACAACTATTCTTATGTACTTTCTATTGGTAAGGATGCTTTAGTAATTGACCCATCAGAAGCTTTGCCTATTATTAAATTTCTTGAAAAAAATAATCTAAAGCTAAAATATATATTAAACACCCATCATCATTTTGATCATGTAGGTGGAAATTTAGAGCTTAAAAATAAATATAGCGCATTAATTGCTGGAAACGAAAAAGATAAAGAAAGAATACCTGGAATTGATATTTTATTAAATGAAAGTGAAAAGTTTTATTTCAATAACTCTGAATTTGAAATTATAAATGTACCAGGTCATACCTCGGAATGTATTGCATATTATATAAAATCTGAAAATGTTGTATTTACAGGTGATGCTATTTTTTCTCTAGGATGTGGAAGATTATTTGAAGGTTCACCTAATGATATGTGGAATTCAATATGTAAAATTAAATCTTTGCCTGATAATACTTTGATTTATTGTGGACATGAATACACAGCAAGCAATGCAAAATTTGTTCAGTCAATTAATGATAATGATCAAATAAAATTAAAGATTATAAAAATTAAAGAACTAAGAGAGAAAAATATTCCCACTGTTCCAACAACTATAGCTGAGGAAAAAGAGCTTAATATATTTTTTCAAGCTAACCAGAAAAATATTAAAAGCCTCCTCTCCGATAATAATATCAGTGATGAAGAGGCTTTTACTATAATTCGATCTGCTAAAGATACTTTTTAAATAAAGTATTGGCCACCATTGGCTGTAATTGTTGATCCTGTTATAAAGCCAGCATCTTCACTAGCTAAAAAAGTAACAGTTCTAGAGATCTCTTCAACCGTACCTAGTCTTCCCACAGGAATTTTAGTAATTAAACTTTTTAAAAAATCTTCTGATGCATCGGCTAAAATTTCTGTATCAATATAGCCTGGTGCAATTGCGTTAACTGTAATATTTTTTCTTGCTGTTTCCTGTGCTAATGCCTTTGTAAAACCTAAAACGCCTGCTTTTGCTGCACTATAGTTTACAAGGCCCATTTCACCTTTTTGACCATTAATAGATGAAATTGAAATTATTCTGCCAAAAGCTTTTTCTCTCATACCTTCAAGGACACATCTTGTCATGTAAAAGACTGAATCTAAGTCTGTTCTGATAACATCATCCCATTGTTCAATAGTCATCTTATGTGACATTGCTGCTTTAGATATTCCTGCATTATTAATCAATATATCCACAGCACCTAACTTTTCAGTTACTTCTTTTACGCCTTTTTCACACGCTGCTGCATCTGCTACATTCCACTGAAATACATCAATACCATGCTCCTTTGCAAAAGCTTCTGCTGCTGCTGTGTTTGAATTATAAGTTGCTGCAACTTTACATCCCTCATTTTTTAGGGCAATTGATATTGCTCCACCTATTCCTCTTGTACCACCTGTTACTAAAGCTATTCTTGTCATAATTTAATTTCTCCTTTTTTTATCTTTCAACGCAAAGTGCTATACCCATGCCACCACCAATACAAAGTGTAGCTAAGCCTTTTTTAGCGTCTTGTCTTTTCATTTGGTGAAGCAATGTAACCAGAATTCTAGCTCCAGATGCACCTATAGGATGTCCAATAGCTATTGCACCTCCATTAACATTAACTTTACTTGTATCCCAACCTAATTCTTTATTTACAGCACATGCTTGAGCTGCAAAAGCTTCATTTGATTCAATTAAGTCTAAGTCACCTATTGACCAACCAGCTTTATCTAATGCTTTGCGCACTGAAGGTATTGGCCCAGTTCCCATAATTGATGGGTCAACGCCAACACTTGCCCAAGATACAACTCTAGCTAAAGGTTCAATACTTCTTTTTTCCATCTCAGCTTCATTCATTAACATCAATGCTGCTGCTCCATCATTAATACCACTTGCATTTGCTGCTGTTACAGAACCATCTTTTGCAAATGCTGGTCTTAAAGATGCCAATTTCTCTAATTGAACATTATCTTTTATATATTCGTCTTGATCAAAAACTGTTGTTTCTTTTCTTGTTACAATATCAACTGGTGTAATTTCATCTTTAAATAAGCCTGCTGCCTTAGCCTTGCTTGCTTTTAATTGAGAATTATAAGCAAATTCATCTTGTTGATCTCTAGTAACTTGAAATTTCTCTGCTACATTTTCTGCAGTAGTACCCATATGATATCCATTAAAGGCATCCCATAAACCATCTTTAATCATTGTATCAATCATTTTAGCATCACCCATCTTTGTGCCTGAGCGCAAATGCATGCAATGTGGAGATCTACTCATACTCTCTTGACCGCCTGTAATTACAATATTTGCATCCTGATTTTTAATTGCTTGAAAACCTAATGCAACAGTTCTTAATCCAGATCCACAAACTTGATTAACTACCCACGCAGGAGTTTCTTTTGCAATACCCGCGTTAACAGATGCTTGTCTAGCTGGGTTTTGACCAGTTCCCGCCGTAAGTACTTGTCCAAGTATCACTTCATCTACTTCATGTGGTTGAACAGCAGATTTTTTTAAAGAGTCTTCTATTACTATTTTTCCTAAATCATGTGCCTCCAAATTACTTAGGGAGCCACTGAACGAACCAACACCAGTTCTAGTTGCGGAAGTTATAAATACGTCTGTCATAATTAAATCCTAAAAAATTATAAAATTTCAGGGATTTTTTCAGCCCTCGAGAGATTAAGATATCTAGCTGATTTTATTTTGCAACTATTATCTAAATCCAAAAATAGCGGATTACCTGTAGGAATTTCTAACTTTACTATGTCCTGATCCGAAATATTAAATAATTCTTTGCATAATGCCCTAAGACTATTTCCATGCGCCACAATTAAAGTGTCTCCTGATTCTAATAATGGGGTAATACTTTTTTTCCAATACGGGATCACCCTGTTATAAGTGTCTTGTAGGCATTCGGATAATGGCAATTCAGAACTTATTACTTCTGAGTAAAGAGGATCATTTTTAGGATTCATTTCGCTTAAAGAGTCTAATTTTGGAGGAGGTGTTTCATAACTTCTTCTCCACTTTAAAAATTGATCTTCACCATATTTATTTAAAGTTTCTTTTTTATTTAATCCTTGGAGACTTCCATAATGTCGTTCATTCAATTGCCAACTATAATTAATACTTGTGCTGTCATGCACATTAATCTCTTTAAGAATAATATCTAAAGTGTCTTTAGCTCTTTTTAGGTATGAGGTAAAACAAACTTTGGGTTTGAAGTTTATATCTTTAATTAATTCTCCTGATAATTTAGCTTCTTGCTCGCCTTTAGAAGTAAGTTCAACATCAACCCAACCTGTAAATATATTTTGAGCATTCCAGACACTTTGACCATGTCTGATAAGTATAAGTCTATTCATGTTATTTGTTTACTTGATTTATAATTTTATTATTTTTTATAAATTCAACAATTTGTTCTGCAATTTGATATGCAACTTTTTCTTGAGCCTCAACAGTACTTGCACCTATATGAGGTGTCATAACTACATTATCTAAACCTGAAAAAATACTATTTTTTTCTGGTTCATTTTCATAAACATCACAACCATAACCACCAAGCATTTCTAGCTCTAGAGCTTTCTTAATATCTTCTTCATTTACCAGTCCACCTCTTGCACAATTAATAATGAGGGCATTTTTTTTAACTAACTTTAAAGTTTCAGAGTTAATCAAATACTTGGATTTTTCAGAAAGTTTATTGTGAAATGTAATTATGTCAGAAACCTCTAAAAGCTTTTCAACTGAAAGATTTTTTACTTCAAAACTCGTAGCTTCTGTCTCAGTAAGTGAAGAACTATGAACTACAACATTCATTCCATAGACTTTAGATATTTCATTTATTTTCTTACCGATATTGCCAAAGCCAATTATTCCAATCGTTTTGCCAAACATCTCATTACCAATAAATTTCTTTTTTTCCCATTTATTTTGATGCATAGAATGGTTTGCAATATTTACTTTTCTCATTAGAGAGTGAATGATTCCAAATGTTAGTTCTGCAGTTGCCTGCACATTGCCTAATGGGGTATTCATAACAACTATACCTTTAGCAGTTGCAGCGATAAGATCTACATTATCTACGCCCACACCTGGTCTGCCTATTACCTTAAGATTTTCTGCATTATTAATAATTTTTTCTGTAACTGTAACAGCAGATCTTACAATTAAACCTGTATAATTTTTTATTTCTGAGACTAATTCATCTTCAGATAAACCAACTTTTGTATCATATAAAATATTATGTTTATCAAATACTTCTGAAACAGCATTGGAAACATTATCTGCAATTAAAATTTTATTCATTAAGTGTAATTTGATTTTACTAGGTCGTACGCCCAATCAATCCATGGTAGCACAAGTTTAACATTTTCATTTGTGACAGTCGATCCTCCCCAAATTCTAATTCCAGACGGCGCTGTTTTATAAGAATTTAAGTCATAACCTGCCTCATTAGATTCTAATTCATTACAAACCTTCTTCATAAAATCAGATTTCTTTTCACTGTCTAAATCTTTAAACCAAGGGTCTTTTGGAATTAAACATATAGAAGTACAAGATAAGGTTTCAGGGTCTTTAGCAAGAAACTCGAATGTATCACTGGTTGCAACCCAATCAGATACAATCTTTAAATTATTTTCAGAGATATTAACAAGCTCATCTATACCACCAATTGATGAAGCCCAGTTAAGTGAATTTAAAGCATCTTCAATGCTCAACATTGATGGGGTATTTATGGTTGTGCCAGAAAATATAGCCTTTGCAAATTTTTGATTATTTGCAAGACGAAATATTTTTGGTATTGGCCATGGTGGAGTATAGCTTTCAAGCCTTTCTACTGCTCTAGGTGATAAAATTAACATTCCGTGGGCTGCCTCACTACCTAAAACTTTTTGCCAAGAGTAAGTAACGACGTCTAATTTATGCCAATCCATGTGCATTGAAAATACAGCAGATGTTGCATCACAAATTACAAGACCTTTCCTATCATCACTAATCCATTCAGTGTTTTTAATTCTCACACCAGCAGTGGTTCCATTCCATGTAAAAATAATATCATTATCAGAATTACTACTTGAGAAATCTGGAAGTACCCCATAGTCAGTTTTTTGAACAATCTTATTTTCTAAAGGAAGTTGGTCGCCAACATCAATTGACCAATCGTGTCCAAAGTTCTCCCATGAATATACTTCAACTCCACGTTGACCCAACATTGACCACATTGCCATCTCTACGGCACCAGTATCAGATGCTGGAACAATGCCAATATGATAATCATCTGGTATTTGCAGAATGTCTCTAGATTTATTAATTAACTCTTGAATTCTTTCCAGTCCGACCTTTGATCTGTGAGATCTAGAAACGACGGCATTTTCAAGATTCTTTAATGACCATCCAGGAGGTTTAGCACATGGTCCTGATGAAAAATATGGGTAAGGAGGTTTAACTTTTGGTTTATTTATCATAATTTTATAATTTCATTTGTAAATTTACTAGTCCGTCGATTAGCTTTGGATCAAAAAAAGTAGATTTTTGAGGTACAGTAGCTTTTCTGTTAGAAATTGACATTATCTCATGCATAGTCATTGGGCAAACAAAAAAAGCCATATCGGCTTCATTTTTTCTTACTTTTTTCTCAAGCTCTTTGTATCCAAATTTACCAGGTAGATAATTTAGATAATTCTTATACTCATTTTTTTTAATGCGACAAATTTTATCAACAATAAGTAAGTTAATTAAATCAATATCTGTTTCATGAGAAAACACTTTTTTTGAATTAATATTTAGCAAATTAAAAGAAAACCATTTATTACATATAAAAAGCATTACATCTCCTTTTGTATTTGGTTTTTTAAACTTACATAGCTTTACATCTATAAATGATTTTTTAATTAGATCTAAAATCTCCTTAGGATTAGTTTTTTTAAGTTTTATAAGTCGGTTGTAACTTAAAATTTTAACAGAAGACTGATCAAACAAAGCTGCTAAAAGTGGAACTGATTTTATTTTATTATTTTTTTGACTTGTTTTTTTAAATAATTTTGAGATTGCTGCAAACCTATGATGGCCATCTGCAATATATAAAGTTTCTATTTTTGATAGTTGTGATGAAATATAATTTCTATCTTTAAAATTTTTTGTTACCCACAACGAGTGCTTTGTTCCACCTGCACTTGTAAAGAAATATTCTGGCTTAGTATTTGAATACTTTTTAAATAATAATTTTAAATTATTCTTATTCTTATAAGTCAAATAAACTGGACCAACTTGAGTTTTAGTAGACTCTATATTTCTTAAGATAGAGTTTTCCTTAGATGTAAAAGTTTTTTCATGCGGTAATATATTTTTTTGTGATTTTTTATTAATTTCAATTGATGCAATAACCCCAAATTGGACTTTTGAGTTTTTACTTAATTTATAAATATAAAAATTTGGTTCATCGTCCTTAAATAATATTTGATTGTCCACCATACTCTTAAGGTAACCACGAACATAATTTGTTAACTGTTTCTTGCTATGACTTGGGAAAAAAGTTTCCGGACTTAAAATATTTAAAAAATTCCAATTAATATTTTTGGATGCTTTTTTGATTTCTTTTACACTTAAATTATCAAATGAAGATGATACAATTGAATGAGCAAGTTTTTTAATTGGTCTTAAACCTGTAAATGAACTAATTTTTATTGCCATACCTGAGTTATTCCAGATCTTAGTAGATTTGATATTATTTATTCTAGTTAATTGTTAGAAAAATGTTACCTTAAAATGCTTATAAAGCCTAGTTTTTCTGTATAATATCATCTATTGACATAAATAGAGGTGGGGTTATATTCACCAGACTTTAACATTCAAAATAATAATTCATAAATTATGTTCGCAGTAATATCCAGTGGTGGTAAACAATATAAGGTATCAGGTGATACTGTTCTAACAGTTAACAAGATTGCTGGTGAGGGTGGAGAGCAAATTACTATAGATGAAGTTTTATTTGCTTCCGACGGTAAGGATTTAAGTCTAGGTAGCCCAAATATTAAAGATGCTAAAGTTAAGTTTGAAATTATTAAACAAGATAGAGACAGAAAAATTCTTGTTTTTAAGAAGCAAAGAAGAAAAAACTTCAGAAGAAAAAATGGTCATAAGCAGGACATAACATTTTTAAAAGTCCTTGATATTGAGGTACCTGGCTTAACATTTCCAAAAGTAAAAGCTGAAAAAATAGAAAAAGTAGCAAAAGTAGAGGAAGTTGTTGAAGCTCCAGTAAAGAAAAAAGCAGTAAAGAAAAAAACTGCAGCTAAGGCAAAGGAATAGTACTCAATGGCACATAAAAAAGCAGGTGGTTCATCTAGGAATGGAAGAGACTCGGCCGGTAGGAGGCTTGGTATTAAAAAGTTTGGTGGTGAAGCTGTTATACCTGGAAACATAATTGCACGTCAACGTGGAACAAAATGGCATCCTGGTGATAATGTTGGTCTTGGAAAAGATCATACTATTTTCTCACTTATAGAGGGAGTAGTAACATTTGGAAAAAAGAAAAATGGAAAAACTTATATTTCCGTTGCACCAAATACAGTTAATTAAGAAAAATTCTTAATTCTTTAATTTTATTTATTTCAATTAATATTTTTATAAGCTCAAAACAATGAAGTTTATCGATGAAGCTAAAGTTTATATTAAAAGTGGAGATGGTGGAGATGGCTGTCTAAGCTTCAGACGAGAAAAATATATTGAATACGGTGGACCTGACGGTGGCAATGGTGGTCGTGGAGGGCATATCTATATTCAGGGTGTTATAGGTTTAAATACTCTTGTTGATTTTAGATTCCAAAAACATTTTAGGGCTAAAAAAGGAGTACATGGTGCGGGTAGAAAACGTAATGGTGCAGCTGGCAAAGATATTGTTCTAAAACTTCCAATTGGAACTCAAATCTATGAAGAAGATGAATTAGTTGAAGATATAATTGACACAAAGAAAATATTACTTTTTTCAGGTGGTAAAGGTGGCTTAGGAAATACAAATTTTAAATCATCCACAAATAGAGCTCCACGCAAAATAACCTTAGGAGAAAAAGGATACGAAGCTGATGTGTTGTTTAAACTTAAACTTATTGCTGACACAGGCCTTGTTGGACTTCCAAATGCGGGTAAGTCAAGTTTTATGCGAAAACTTACAGCCGCTAAGACAAAAGTTGGTGAATATCCTTTTACAACAATAGTTCCTAAGTTAGGAGTTATGCGACAAGGTGACAGAGAAAAGATTATAGCTGATATTCCTGGATTAATTGAAGGGGCGCATATTGGTACTGGGCTTGGCTTTCAATTTTTAAGGCATATTGAAAGATGTACTTCAATTATACATATTTTGGATATATCAGAAAAAAATGTTCTAGATAATTACAAAACTATTCGAAATGAATTAAAAAGCTATAATGTTGAATTAGGTAATAAAGCTGAAATTATTGTGCTCAATAAATCAGATTTATTAGAGAGTGATGTTATAAAAAAAATAGTTAAGGATTTAAAAAAAGAAGTTAAAAATAAAGTCTTTGTTATATCTACAATAACTAATGATGGTGTTGAAGAATTAAAACAAATTATTTTAGATGCTGGTGTAAATAATGAAAATTGAAAATACAAAGAGAATTGTAATTAAGATTGGCTCATCTCTTCTTTTTGATAATAAAACAAATAAGTTGAATAAAGAATGGTTAATATCACTTGCTGAAGATGTAAACTTTCTAAAGAGTCAAAATAAAGAAATTATCATTGTTTCATCGGGAGCAATAGCATTCGGTGCTAAAGATTTAAATTTAGAAATGGCTGAACTAAGATTAGATATTCACCAGGCTGTTGCCGCTGTAGGTCAAATACAATTAATGTCAGCATTTAAAAATGCATTTGAAAAGTATGAGTCTAAAGTATCACAAATATTATTGACTTTAGATGATACTGAGAAAAGAAGGCGCTCTATTAATGCAAGGAGAACAATAGACAATTTATTAAAATTAAACATTGTTCCAGTGGTAAATGAGAATGATACAATTGCTACAAATGAGATTAAATATGGCGATAATGATCGACTAGCAGCTAGAGTAGCCCAGATTACTGGAGCAGACTGCTTAATTCTTCTATCTAATATAAATGGCCTTTATTCCTCTGATCCAAAAAATAATGAAGAATTAAAGTTAATAGATTCAGTTGAATCAATAGATGAAACAATTGAAAGCATGGCTGGTTCATCAATTTCAGAAACTGGCAAAGGCGGTATGAAAACTAAAATTATGGCTGCAAAAACAGCGTTATCGGCTGGATGCCATATGGCTATAACTAATGGTACTATTAACAATCCAATCCAAGCTTTGTTTAATGGAAGACCATGCACATGGTTTACACCAAATAAAACTCCACTTGCAGCAAGAAAACAATGGATTGTAGGAACAATGCAAACTGTTGGTTCTGTGATAATTGATGACGGTGCCAATAAAGCCCTCATAAATGGAAGTAGCCTATTACCAGCTGGAATTCTAGAGGTAAATGGCGAGTTCGAAAGAGGAGATGCTATTGAAGTGTTATCTTCTAGTAAAGATAAGATTGGAATAGGCTTATCTAGCTATTCTTCTGAAGAAGGTAAAAAAATAATGGGTCATAAAAGTAATGAAATTGGAAATATTCTAAGTTACTCTTATAGAGAAGAAATGATCCATAAGGATGACTTGGTATTGCTATGAATATAAGAGATTATATGACTAATGTTGGTAAACAAAGTGTCAAAGCAAGTAAAGAAATTAAATCTCTCTCCACTATAGATAAAAATAATCTTCTACTGTCTATTGCTGAAAGTATTAGGGATGAAAAAGATAAGATTATTTCAGCTAATCAAGAAGATATTAACTTAGCAAAAAAAAATAATACATCTAAAGTGATGATTAATAGATTAATGCTTGATAATGAGCGAATTGAAAATATTGCTAAGTCAGTTGAAGATATAGTTAAATTATCAGATCCTGTTGGTAGAGTGCTGTATGAAACAGAAAGACCAAATGGCCTTATAATTAATAGAGTCTCTGTACCGTTAGGAGTAATTGGAATAATTTATGAAAGTAGACCCAACGTTACAGTTGATGCAAGTGTTCTCTGCATCAAAGCTGGTAACGTAGCCATATTAAGGGGTGGATCAGAATCTTTTAATTCTAATACAAGCCTAATAAAAGCTATTCAATTAGCATTAACTAAAAATGATTTAAATAAAGATACAATTCAACTTGTAGAAACTGTCGATAGAGCTGCAGTAGACTATATGCTTGCAGAAATGACAGATACAATTGATGTTATTGTGCCGAGGGGCGGCAAAGGACTCGTAAAAAAAGTTCAAGATATGGCTAGAGTACCTATCATTGGCCACCTTGAGGGTATTTGCCACATCTATGTTAATAACTCAGCAAACTTAGAAACGGCTTTAAAGATTATACATAATGCTAAGTTAAGAAGAACAGAAATTTGTGGTGCAGCTGAAACCCTCCTAATAGATCAGGCGTATGCTAAAGATAATTTAAATAAGATTGTTACTAATTTACATGAAGGAGGTTGTGAAATTAGAGGTGATATTGCAAGTCAAGAAATTGACAATCGAATTTTGCATGCCAATGAAGTAGACTGGAGTACTGAATATTTAGATGCAATTATTGCTATAAAATTAGTAAAGAATGTGGATGAAGCAGTTGAACATATTGCTGAATATGGATCTGGTCATACTGAAAGTATCATTGCCGAAGATAAAGAAGTTGCAGAAAAATTTCTTAATTTGGTTGATAGCGCAATTGTAATGCACAATACATCTACTCAATTTGCTGATGGTGGAGAATTTGGGCTTGGTGCTGAAATTGGAATTTCTACAGGTAGACTTCATGCGCGAGGACCAGTTGGCTTAGAAGGACTGACAACATATAAATATATTGTAAAAGGAAACGGCCAAATAAGGCCTTAATTAAAATGAAAATTGGAATTTTAGGTGGCTCATTTAATCCAGCCCATTTGGGACATATTAAAATTAGCTTAACCGCGATAGAGCTACTGAACCTTGATAAGATTTACTGGCTTATTACAGAACAAAATCCATTAAAATCTAGTAAGGAATATTTGCCACTAGATTTGAGAATTAAAAAAGCAAAAAACATAATAGATAAAAACAATATAGAAATAATAAGTACTGAAGAAAAGACTAAGTCTAATTATGCTATTGATAACCTTAGGTATATTAAATTAAATAATGCAGACCAATTTATATTTTTAATGGGTGCTGATTCTTTTATATCTCTCGATAAATGGAAAGACTATGATGATATTATACAAGAATTTCCTATTGCTATCTTTAATCGTAATGGCTTAGATGACCAAGTAATTAATGGATACATTGGCAAGAGGTATAAAAAATTTAGATTGAATTATAATTCAAGGGGACTATTGTATGAAAAAAATCCAAGTTGGATATTTATTCAAGACTTTGACGAAAACATATCATCTACAGAAATTAGATTAGAAAAATAAATTGGATAATCATACTAGCATATTAACAGATTTAGAGTCTAATAAGGCTGAAAATATACTTTCTATGGATGTTTCAAAAAAAACATCTATTGCAAGTCACATGATTTTTGCAACTGGTACATCTAATCGACATGTGAATGCACTTTCACAATCTATATATAGAAGCTTAAAAAAATCTGGTTTTAAGGGAGCTAATATAGAAGGGAATAATAATACAGGATGGATCGTAATAGACTGTGGAGATATAATTGTTCACATCTTTAAAAAAGAGGTTAGAGAATTTTATAATCTTGAAAAAATGTGGTCCATAGATCTAGAGTCTTATAGTGAATGAGAATTCAAGTTTTATACTTAGACAAATTAAAATTTGATGCTGAAAAAAACTTAGCCAATAAGTACTTAGAGAGAATCAAGTCTTCTGGTAGGAAGGTAATTGATCCTATTCATTTAAAACAAATAAATTTAAAGGAGCTTGATCAGGAATTAGGCTCTGGAAGCTTTAATATTTTACTTGATGAAAAAGGGGAAAAGTTAACTACTGCAAAATTTACTGAATTAATATTTGAAAGTTCCAATAAACGAATTAATTTCTTTATAGGCAATACCGATGGTTTTACAGAAATAATGAAAAAAAAAGCAAACTTGCTATTATCAATTAGTCCAATGACACTAACTCATTCATTTGCTACAATAATACTCTTAGAACAAATTTATAGAGCAACTACAATTAAAATTAATCATCCATATCATAAGGCTTAATAATGAAAAAATTACCAATATATATATTTCTTGCAGTCTTTTTATTTTCATTTTCACTAAGTGCTAATAATGAAAATTTGTATAAAAAACTTAATACTTTTGGTGACGTCTTTGAAACTATTAGATCAAATTATGTAAATGATGTTAATGAAGAAGACGTAATTGAAGCCGCAATTAATGGAATGCTCCAATCTCTTGATCCACACTCTAGTTACATGAATTTAGAAAACTATAAAGAAATGCAAGAGCAGACAGATGGTAAATTTGGTGGGCTTGGAATTGAAGTTACGTTAGAAAGTGGATATGTAAAAATAATATCCCCTATAGACGGAACACCAGGTGCAAAAGCAGGAGTACAGCCAGGTGACTATATTACACATATTGATGATGAAAGTATCTTTGGACTTAGCCTTACTGAGTCAGTAGATAAACTAAGAGGCTTAATTGGAACAACCGTAAATCTTAAAATTGCCAGAGAAGGTGAAGATGAGCCCCTGGAAATATCTATTACACGAGCCATAATTACTGTTGAAGCAGTAAAATTTCGTCGCGAAGGTAATGTAGGTTATATAAAACTAATATCATTTAGTGAGCAAGCTGACCGTGGTATTAAAAAAGCCATAAACAACCTAGAAGCAGAAATTGGGAATGATAAATTAGTTGGATATGTATTAGATCTAAGAAATAATCCTGGCGGCTTGTTAGGACAATCAATTGCAGTCACTGATAGTTTTTTAAATTCTGGTGAAATAGTTTCTACCAAAGGAAAAGATAAATCAGACATTGGATCATTTAAAGCTACCCGGGGTGACTTAACAAAAGATAAACCAATAATAGTTTTGATTAATCGTGGATCTGCATCTGCATCAGAAATTGTAGCTGGTGCCCTTCAAGATCATAAACGTGCAATAATTATTGGTGAGCAATCTTATGGAAAAGGCTCTGTTCAAACTGTTTTTCCTCTTAATGACAGAAGTGCTATAAGACTTACCACAGCATTGTACTACACACCGTCTGGAGACTCAATTCACAAAATAGGTATTACTCCAGATATAGAAGTTTTAAGATCAAAAGATACTGATAATGAAATAGATAATCAGCTTGATTATGCTTTAGATCTTTTAACAAAAGATCAATTTATTAAATAATATGGATTTTAAAGATTATAGACGTGGTGTTGGCATGCTTATTATTAATCATGAAAAAAAAATATTTATTGGACAAAGATTTGATAAAGATGAATCTGCATGGCAAATGCCACAAGGTGGTATAGATAATAATGAAACTCCTGAAGAAACTTGCATAAGAGAATTGGCTGAAGAAACTGGGATAGTATCAAATTATAAAATTTTAGATAAAACTAAAAATTGGTACAGTTATGATTTACCTAATAATTTACAAAAAAAACTTTGGAGGGGAAAATATAAGGGTCAAGTGCAACAGTGGTTTATTCTTAATTTTTTTGGCGACGATGCTGAAATAAATATTAAAACTAAACACCCCGAATTTAAAAATTGGAAATGGGCTTATAAAGAGGAATTAATGAAATTAATAGTTCCGTTTAAAAAAGAGCTATATGAAAAAACCTTTATTGAATTTGATAGTTTTTTATAAACTTAAGGATTTAAGGCTATCTATTTTACTCTGAAGCTTAATATTTGAAATATTAGAATCTTGCATATTTTGCAGATCAATTATTTTTTGATTTACAAAATCACTATTCAAATCCTCTTTTTCTATAAGCTCAACAGCAATTATCAATAAGCTGTTATCATTAAATTGAGCAAAGCCTTCAGAAATATATATTACTTTTTCATCTCCACTTTCAAGATTTATAGAAATAAAGCCTGGTCTTATAGAGGAAATAAAATTCACGTGATTAGCTAAAAAACCAATATCACCTTCAGTCGCAGGAACTGTAACTAAAGATGCATTGGCTTCCAAAAAAACTTTAGATGGTGTAACAAGTTTTATACTAAATATTTCTGACATACTAATTAAGCTGCAGCTTCCTCAGCCATTTTTTCAGCCTTCTTAACAGCTTCTTCAATAGTTCCTACCATATAAAAGGCTGCTTCTGGCAAATGATCATACTCACCCTTACAGATCGCATCAAAACCATTAATAGTATCTTCTAATTCAACATACTTTCCTGGTGTACCAGTAAAGACTTCTGCAACAAAAAATGGTTGTGACATAAATCTTTGTATCTTTCTTGCACGTGCTACTGTCAGCTTGTCGTCTTCTGATAATTCATCCATTCCTAAAATAGCAATAATATCTTGAAGAGATTTATATGTTTGAAGCACTGATTGGACATTTCTTGCTACATTATAGTGTTTATCACCTAGAATTCTTGCATCTAAAATTCTAGAAGTAGAGTCTAATGGATCTACTGCAGGATAAATTCCAAGCTCAGCAATTTGTCTAGATAAAACTGTCGTAGCATCTAAGTGAGCGAATGATGTTGCTGGAGCTGGATCGGTTAAATCATCTGCTGGCACATAAATTGCCTGCACTGAAGTAATAGAGCCTTTATCAGTAGAAGTAATTCTCTCTTGAAGTTGCCCCATATCTGTTGCTAAAGTTGGTTGATATCCAACTGCAGATGGTATTCTACCTAAAAGCGCTGATACTTCTGAACCAGCTTGAGTAAACCTAAAGATATTATCTACAAAAAATAGTACATCTTTTCCTTCTTGGTCTCTGAAGTATTCAGCTTGAGTGAGACCTGTTAAAGCAACTCTAGCTCTTGCCCCTGGAGGCTCGTTCATCTGGCCGTATACTAATGCACATTTAGATTTATCACCTTCTAAATCAATAACACCCGACTCTATCATTTCATGATAAAGGTCATTTCCTTCTCTAGTTCTTTCACCAACACCAGCAAAGACAGAATATCCACCGTGTGCTTTTGCAATATTGTTAATTAATTCCATAATAATAACTGTTTTACCAACGCCGGCACCACCAAATAGTCCAATTTTACCACCTCTTGAGTATGGAGCTAATAAGTCAACTACCTTAATTCCAGTAACAAGTATCTCTGTTTCAGTCGCTTGGTTAACAAATTCTGGTGCGTCTCTATGAATTCCCCAAGTTTCTGATGATTTTATCTCACCTCTTTCATCAATGGGATCACCTGTTACATTCATAATTCTTCCAAGTGTTTCAGGGCCAACTGGTACTTGAATTTGTTTTCCAGTATCAATAACTTCATCGCCTCTGGACATCCCCTCCGAAGCATCCATTGCTATAGTTCTCACGCTAGATTCTCCTAAATGTTGTGCCACTTCAAGAACAACAACTTTATCTCCTACTTTTACAGTTAAGGCGTTTAATATAGCTGGAAGGCTGTCTTCAAACTTAACGTCAACAACTGCTCCAATTACTTGTGAAATAGATCCTTTTATATTACTTGTCATATTTTCTCCTTTTTTTAAACTGCTTCTGCTCCAGAAATAATCTCTATTAATTCTTTAGTGATTACTGCTTGTCTAGAGCGATTATAAAATAATGTTAAACTATCAATCATATCAGAGGCGTTTCTAGATGCATTATCCATTGCGCTCATTCTTGATCCCTGTTCACTAGCTGAACTTTCTAAAAGTGCCTTAAAAATTTGTACTGCAAAATTTAAAGGCAATAGCTCTTCTAATATTTCTTTCTCATTGGGTTCAAATTCAAAAAAACTATTATCTCTAGAGATATTTTCATCATTATCATTCTCAACTATCTCTGCTGGAACAACTTGTTGTTCTGTAGGTATTTGAGATATTACTGATTTAAATTTATTATAAAATATTAAACATTTGTCAAACTCAGCATCAAAATACATTTTAATAATTTTATCTGAAATTTTTTTAGCATCTCCATATTGGATTGATTTAACTGCAGATAAATCTACTGTATCGACAATCTGATCACCATATTGTCTTTTAACAATGTCATAACCTTTTTTACCAATGCAGATAATCTTAACTGTTTTATTTTCTTTTTGTAAATCAACAACTTTTTCTCTCAAAGCTTTAGAAATTTGAGAGTTAAATCCACCACAAAGACCTCTTTCTGAGGTAAATAAAACTAAAAGATAGGTCTTATCTTCATCGCTGCCTGTTAAGAGGTTTCTAGAATTATCAGTTGGAACAAATCCTCTAGAAATAGAATCCATAAGATTTTTCATATTATCTGAATATGGACGAGATTGCTCCGCCGCCTCTTGGGCTTTACGAAGTTTAGCCGCAGCTACCATCTTCATTGCCTTTGTTATTTTTTGTGTTGATTTAACACTAGCAATTCTTTTTTTTAAATCATCTAAACTAGGCATGAAATATTTAAGCTTTTTTAAACTCCTCAATTACTGAGATCAATGTACTTTCAGCATCATCATCTAAAATTCCAGTTGTATTAACTTTTTCAATTAATTCTGGATTTGATGCACTTATTTTAGCAAAAAAATCTCTCTCAAAATCTTTAATTTGATTTAATTCAAGATCATCTAAGTATCCTTTTACTCCTGTGAAAACTGAAATAACTTGTTCAGCAACAGTCATTGGAGAATACTGATCTTGTTTTAAAAGTTCTGTTAATTTTGATCCACGATTTAATAAATTTTGAGTCGAAACATCTAAATCAGAGCCAAACTGAGCAAAAGCAGCCATTTCTCTATATTGGGCTAATTCTAACTTAATAGATCCAGAAACTTTTTTCATGGCTTTAGTTTGAGCAGCAGAACCAACTCTTGATACAGATAAGCCAACATTTACCGCAGGTCTAATACCTTGGTTAAATAATTCTGTTTCTAAAAATATTTGTCCATCAGTGATACTAATAACGTTAGTAGGAATAAATGCACTAACATCATTTGCTTGAGTTTCAATAATTGGTAAGGCAGTAAGTGAGCCGCCACCATTTTTATCACTTAATTTTGCAGCTCTTTCTAATAGTCTACTATGAAGATAAAATACATCACCTGGAAAGGCTTCACGGCCTGGAGGTCTTCTAAGTAATAATGACATTTGTCGATAAGCAACAGCCTGTTTTGATAAATCATCATAAACAATTAACGCGTGCATACCATTATCTCTAAAGTATTCAGCCATAGAGCATCCAGCATAAGGTGCTAAGAATTGAAGTGGTGCTGATTCTGATGCCGTTGCGGCTATTACGGTAGTGTATGACATTGCTCCTGCATCTTCTAAAGTCTTAACAATCTGAGCAACTGTAGATCTTTTTTGTCCAATTGCTACGTAGAAGCAATATAATTTTTTTGACTCATCAGAAGATTCATTGATTGTTTTCTGATTAATAATTGCATCAATTGCTACTGCTGTTTTACCGGTTTGCCTATCTCCAATAATTAGTTCTCGTTGTCCACGGCCAACAGGAATTAAACTATCAATTGCTTTTAAACCAGTTTGCATTGGTTCTGAGACTGATTGTCTTGGTATAATGCCTGGAGCTTTAACCTCAATACGAGATCTTTTATCTGAATTAATTGGTCCCTTACCATCTATTGGATTACCTAAAGCGTCAACAACACGACCCAAAAGTTCTTTTCCAACAGGTACGTCTACAATTGAGTTAGTTCTTTTAACCGTGTCACCTTCTTTAATTCCTGAGTCATTTCCAAATAAGACTATACCAACATTGTCACTCTCAAGATTAAGTGCCATTCCTTTGGTGCCATCACTAAACTCAACCAATTCTCCAGCTTGAACATTATCTAATCCATAAACTCTAGCAATACCGTCTCCAACAGATAAAACCTGTCCAACTTCAAGTATTTCGGAATCAGATCCAAAATTTTTAATTTCTTCTTTTAAAATCTTTGATATTTCTGATGGTTGAATATCCATTATGCTACCTCTTTCATTTTGGCTTTTAACGCGTTTAATTTACTTTTGATTGTACTATCAATCATTTGACTTCCAATTTTTATTTTTAAGCCTGCAATCAAGCTTTCGTCTATATCAGTGTGTAAAATAAATTCTGAGCTAAATTTTTCTCTAAGTTTTTGCTTTATAGAATCAATTTGATTTTCAGATAATGCTTTTGAAGATGAGACATAAGCATTTTTAATTCCATTAAAATCAGAAACTAAATCTTTATAGCTTTTTATAACGTCTTTAATATTACTTACACGACCTTTTTTAGTTACTACACCTATAAAGTCTTTTGTCAGTTTTGATAATTCAAGTTTATCGGCCACCATATCTAACAAACTTAATTTATTAATATTTTTAATAGATGGATTTTCTATAAAAGATGCAAAATTTTTATCTGACATCAAGAGTTCCATAATTTTATCTAAATCGTTAGAAATACTATCTAATACCTTCGCTTCTTTAGCCAACTGGAACAGCGCATTGGCATATCTTGATGCTGAAGCTGAATGACTAGATTTTGACATTTGTGGCTATTTTATTAGATTAATTTAAAGTCATTGCGTATCATTAAGTATAGTATTTTTCAAGCACTTGAATGTCGCATATGTACTTTTTATGTGAAGTTTTGTGGGTCAATATCAGTGGTAATAGTGACACTTGAAGTCTGGGAGACCTTAGCTAACCAATGCAGAATGATTTTTTGTATTTTTCTGCCTTTTTTCTCATGAATTAAGAACCTTAGTCTATGTTTGCCCTTCAATCGAGATAAGGGGGCTGGAGCTGGTCCATAGAAATCAACATTATCAATTTTAGGTATAGTTCTGGAAAGCTTAAGACAAGTTTGTTGAACTTCTGAAATATTTCTACCAGAAACAATGATTGCTGCCATTTTAGAAATAGGGGGGAGATTTGCCCTCATTCTAATACCTAATTCTTTCTTATAAAATTTTTCTCTATCCATGCTTGCTAGATCTTTAATTGTCTCATTTTCTGGAAAATAGCTTTGTAAAAAAACTTCTCCCGGTATGTCACCACGGCCAGCTCTTCCGGCAACTTGATAGAGCATTTGATAAGTTTTTTCAGAAGCTCGAAGATCTCCACCCCTCAAAGTCATATCAGCATCAACTACGCCAACACATGTAAGAAATGGGAAGTGATAACCTTTTGTTATTAATTGAGTGCCGATAATAATATCAAATTTATTATTATAAATTTTTTCAACTTTTTCATTCAAATCTTCACTAGATTTAATATGATCACTGGAGAAAAGACAAATTTTTGCTGTTGGAAAATCTCTAGCAATTTCATTGTAGATTTTTTCTATACCTGCACCAAAGTCAACAAATGATTCATCTTCATTATTACAGCTCTGACATTTAATTTGAAATGAGCCTAATTTATATCCACAATGGTGGCATAATAACTTTTTATCTTTTAAGTGTTCAACTAGATAACTGGAACAATTTTTGCATGTAAATTTATGCCCACAGCTTTTACAAATAATCATTGGTGCGTAACCTCTTTTGTTAATAAATAAAAGAGATTGTTCTCCATCAGACAATTTTTTTTGAATAACTTTTTTTAATTCATCAGAAACCCAATTATTTTTTTTAAGTTTACTTTTTTTCATATCAATAACTTTGATTTTTGGCTCTGGCGTTTTTGAAAATTTATTTTTTAATTTTACATGAAAATATTTATTCTGATCTATATTGTAAATTGTCTCAAGAGAAGGTGTTGCGCTAACAAGTATTAATGTAAATTTTTCAATTGAAGCTCTAACCACTGCCATATCTCTGGCATTATATATTCCTTTTTCTTCTTGCTTGTATGATGGATCATGCTCCTCATCAACAATCAACATACCAAGATTTTTATAAGGTAAAAACAAAGCTGATCTAGTGCCTATTACAATCTTACTCTTTCCAGAAATAATTTTATGAATAATATTTTTCTTTTTAGAAGGCGTAATTTTGCTATGCCAAATATCAGGCAAATAACCAAATCTTTTTTCGATTCTTTTAATAAAATCATTTGTTAAAGAAACTTCAGGAAATAATATTAAAGATTGTTTTGTATTCATTATATTTTTTTCAATTAGGTCAAAATAAACTTCAGTTTTTCCTGATCCAGGCATACCGTCTAACAAAACTGTTGAATATTCATTTTTAGAAATGATGTCTTCTATTTTTTCTTTTGCTTTACTCTGTGTGTCATTAAGCTCTAATTCATTGGGTACTATGATTTTTTCATTACTTTCACTTATAGTATCTTCAGAAAAATAAGCTTCACTTTTAGGTAAAATCATTTTTAATACGAGACCTTTGGGTATTAAATTATATGACGCTATCCATTCTAAGAATTTTATTGTTTTCTGAGAAATTGAGTATGAAGAAGTTTCTTTAATTGATTTAATCTTTTTAAGATCAAAATTTGTTTTATCTTTTATGTTTCTTACAACACCTAAATAACTTTTACTTCTAAATGGCACCAAGACAATAGTCCCTACTTTTATTATCTGATCCTCTGTAAAGCTATAGGTAAATTCTTGATCAAGTGGATAAGCCACTAAAACATTGGCAAAATATGTTTTATGCGTTGCTGAATTCATATGTATTATTTGTTTTTCATGTTATAAGTATAATAGTAAATTTAAACAAAATATTATGGACTTTTTTTTAGATACAGCAGAAGTTGATGTTATAAAAGACCTTAATGAAACTGGTCTCATTGATGGCATTACAACAAACCCTTCACTTGTAGCAAAATCTGGACAAGATTTCATTAGCGTTTTAGAAAAAATCGCTACAATTATTAGTGGTCCAATTAGTGCCGAGGTTACCGCTACTGATACTGAAGGTATGGTTAATGAAGGTTTAAAATTGTCAAAAATATCTAAAAATATTGTTGTTAAGCTACCTCTAACATTTGATGGTCTCAAGGCATGTGTTGCTCTTACTAAGAAAAAAATTTCCACTAATGTAACTCTTTGTTTTTCTTCAAATCAAGCACTTATTGCGGCAAAAGCAGGTGCTACCTATATATCTCCATTTATCGGCAGACTAGACGATATAGGTGAAAACGGTCTAGAACTAATTCAAGATATAAAATCTATTTACTCAAATTATAACAAGCTTAGCACTAGGATTTTAGTTGCCTCAGTTAGGAGCTTGGACCATGTAGCTAAGTCAGCAATTATTGGTGCAGATACAGTTACACTTCCACCAAAAGTTTTTATGGAAATGTATGAACATGAGTTAACAAAAAAAGGCTTAGATGCATTTCTTAAAGACTGGGCTGAGACTAAGCAGTCAATTTTATAATTTATTCTTAAGTGGAAGAATTTATTTTACAAAAAGAATATCAAGAATGGCTCGCTAACTTAAAGAATATCAAAGGATTAAGTGAAAATACAATAGCTGCTTACAGAAGAGATATCAAAAAATTTATTTTATTTCTAAGAAATTACTTAGGAAATGATCCTACAGCAATTGACTTAAACAAGTTAGGTAACAATGGTTTTAGAGGGTACTTGGCTGAACAAAAAAATCTAGGCAATTCCAATGTTTCAATAGCTAGGCAAATATCATCATTAAAATCATTTTTTAATTATCTTATAAAAATAAAAAAAATTAATAATTCATCAATACTTAACTTAAAAGGACCTAAACAAAAAAAAAGTTTACCCCGTCCAATAATTGCAGATCTTGCAATTCAGGTTATAAAAGAAGCTAAAAATATTGACGATGAAAAATGGATAGGACAACGTAACCAAACAATTTTAATTTTATTGTATGGGTGTGGATTAAGAATATCTGAAGCTCTAAATCTGAATTATTCTGATTTTACCAATAATGATTATTTAATAATAAAAGGGAAAGGTAATAAAGAAAGGATGGTTCCAATGATGGATTATATAAGAAAAAGCATAATTCAATATATGGAAATATGCCCTTATGAATTTACTAATGATGATCCATTGTTTATTGGTAAGAGAAGAAGAAGACTTAGTCCTAGAATAATTCAATATGCGCTAGAAAAAATTAGGGCTTCACTAGCCTTACCTGAAACAGCAACTCCACATGCTTTGCGACACTCATTTGCTACACATTTACTTGAGAATGGTGGAGATTTGAGAACTATTCAAGAGTTACTTGGCCATAGTAGTTTATCAACAACACAAAAATATACTAAAGTTGAAAATTCACAGCTCCTTAATGTCTATACAAAAACTCATCCATTGGCTAAAACGAATAAATGAAAAATCCAATAAGTAAATGGCATGAGGTTGTAGCAACTCAAGATCAAAATTTATTAAAAAGTATTTTAGCTGAAAATGTAACTTTTTACTCACCAGTAGTTTTTACCCCACAAAAAGGAAGAAGCTTAACGCTATTGTACTTAATGGCAGCAGCTCAGGTATTTAACAATAAGTCTTTCTCATACACTAAAGAAATTATAAGTAAAAATCATGCAACACTTGAGTTTGAATTAAATATTAATGAGATTAAAATTAATGGTATTGATTTAATAACTTGGAATGAAGAAGGTATGATTATTGAATTTAAGGTTTTTATAAGACCGCTGCAAGGGGTAAACATAATACATAAAATGATGCAACAAATGTTAGAAAATTTTTCTAAAAAATAGGACTTTCAAAATTATTATTTATTTTTAGGTTGTGAGTTTCTAGAGAAAGTTTTTTTCTTAAATGGTTTTTTAAAACCTTCACTGCGAGTATCATCTTTTCTAAATGAAGTTTTCTTAAATGGTTTTTTAAAACCTTCATCATTGCTTCTATTTCCTCGTGCTCTTTTTGATGATTTTGCTGTATTTTTTGAACTTTTATTGTTACCTCTTCCAACTTTTCCCTTTAAGCTAGGATCTAGCATTACTTGAATTTCATTCCATTTAGAAAGGTCTTTTGGAGATATAAAGCTTAGTGCTGAACCTGCAGCGCCAGCTCTTCCTGTTCTCCCCATACGGTGAATAAAATCTTCAGCTAGTTGAGGTAAATCATAATTAATAACATTTTCAATGTGAGGAACATCTAATCCACGGGCAGCTATGTCAGTTGCAACTAATATTCTAAATTTTTGGTTACGAAAATCTTTCATAACTTTATCACGTTTACTTTGTCTCAAATTTCCATTTAGTGACTGTGATTTAAACCCATCTTTTGATAAGTTTTTTGCCATCTTGTCAGTGCCATGCTTGGTCTTCACAAAAATTAGTAAAGATCCATCACGCTCATTTACTTGTTCAAGTAACTCTGCATATTTAGCTTCTTGATTAATCTTTAAAATATCATGCTTAATATTAGGGGCTACAACATTGGTAGCACCAACAGATACTCTTTCAGGATTTGTTAAATATTTTGAAGAAAGTTTTTCAATTTCTTTTGGAATTGTTGCTGAAAATAATAATGTTTGTCGTGTTTTTGGAACAAACTTTAAAATACTATCTATTTGGATGCCAAAGCCCATATCTAACATACGATCTGTTTCATCTAAAACTACATAATTAGTTTGATTTAATTTTAATGTCTTTCTATCTAAATGATCATTTATCCTACCTGGAGTTCCAACTATAATTCTTGGTTTTTTCTTAAGCTGCTTAAGTTGACGGGTCATTTGTTCGCCACCAATTAAACATGCTGTATTAATATGATTTAAATCTGATAATAAACTAGTAATAACCTCCATTACTTGTTTAGCAAGTTCGCGTGTTGGCGTGAGTACTAACGCCATGGAAGTATCTGAAGTTAATATTGATTCAATTAATGGAATACTAAAGGCTGCTGTTTTACCAGTACCTGTTTGTGCTGAGCCTAGTATATCTTTTCCTGCCATTGCAAGAGGGATTGCCTGAGCTTGAATAGGAGTTGGCTCTTTAAAGTCGATTTTTTTTAAGGCCTTATTGAGTCCTTGTGATAGGCTTAAGCCTTCAAAACTGTTCATTTAATTTATTGGGGTTTTTTCTATAAAGTTATGCTTCTAATAGTCTTAACTTTCATATAACACAAGGATTATAACATTTATTAAAAAATATAGGTTTTTGAGGCTTGAATTGGTGTTTTATCACTAGATAATACCTTCAATTATACTATATAACTGTATATATTATATTAATTAACTAGCTAAAATTACTATTATGTTTGACGGGACTTTAGGAGAAATTGTAACTTCAAAAATACAGCTAATAGTTATTCCTGTATATCTATCTTTTATCTTCTTTGAATCATTTATTATTAGGTTTTTTAAAACAAATGGTTCAGTAAATAGTAAAGATAGTCTTTTTAACGTTTCAATAGGAATAATGAGTGTTCCTATTAATGCTGCTGCTGCATTTATAACACTTGGTGCACTATATTGGGCTAAACAATACCAAATAGCCGTCATTCCTCTTACAATAACTACTTTAGTTATATGTTTTATACTTGATGACTTAAGATTTTATATACACCACAGAATATGCCACAGATTTAGATGGCAATGGGGAATGCACAATACACATCATTCATCTGAAAGGTTTGGTTTAGCTGTATCTTTAAGACAAAGTTGGGCTAAGCATTTTACTGGTACAATGATGCTAAAAATCCCACTTGTGCTAATTGGATTTGATCCAATTATAG
Organism: uncultured Pelagibacteraceae bacterium; assembly: GCA_905182145.1. GTDB lineage: Bacteria > Pseudomonadota > Alphaproteobacteria > Pelagibacterales > AG-422-B15 > CACCCN01. Next base: position 7,331 of record CAJJAN010000005.1, on the reverse strand, counting down.
TTATTTTTTGTGGAGTTTTAAATGCCACTTACCAATTTTTCTGTCATACAGAAACTATTAAAAAATTACCTTGGTGGTATGAGGCTATTTTTAATACACCGTCACATCACAGAGTTCATCATGCTAGAAACCCTAAGTATCTAGATTCAAATTATGCAGGCACTTTAATTATATGGGACAGAATGTTTGGTTCATTTGTTGAGGAAGATGAAAATGATTTACCTGACTACGGCTTAGTAACTCCCTTGATAACTTATAATCCACTTAAAGTTGTTTTTATTGAATACGCAGGAATTTTTAAGGATGTTTTTTCGAGAGGAATAACTCTTAAAGACAGAATACTATATTTATTTGGACCACCTGGATGGTCACATGATGGTAGTAGAATGATGTCTACAGATATAAAAGCTCAATATTATAAAGAACAGGCCTTAAAACAAAAGTAATATGCTACCAGCTCATTATGCTATAACAGAAATACTAATCGTTATAGCCACTTACTTCTCAGTAAGAAAATTATTTTATAATAAAAATTTCTATGCTGGTATTGGTATACTGCTAATTGGAATTACTGCTTTTATTGGAGCAATAAGATTTGGATTATTAAGTACAGACTTTATAATTTATTTGAATAAAATTTTAGCAATATTTTCTGGAATAATAACTATGTCTTTAATAAGTATACAAATAGTTAACAACTCAATATCTAAAAAATTTGCCCATCTACTTTTAGCAATTTCTATATTAACATTTTTCTTATTGTTTATTTGGACACAACCAATATTCAAACTAATTTTATTATTTGCATGGTCATTTGCTGCAATTTTATTAACTTTTCAAATACCTCAAAAATCAATTTCTTTGAAGTTTTTAAAATCTCTAACAATGGCAGTATTATTAATTGCTTTTCTGACTTTAAGTAAAGGTATCGGATTATTTACTGACTTATTTGCACCTTCAGTTAGTTTTCATATTTATCATATTCTCATAGCCACATGGGTTTTTTTAATTAGCTATTCAATAAGTCAAAAAGATATCTATTCGTACTGATTAGACTTACGCCCAAACTAAAAAACCCCATTTGTTAAGAAGGGGTTTTTTTAATTCGGCATTTGCCTAATATTGATCTAAAAATCAATTTTTTAAAATTTTTTTGTTTTGAAATAGTTGTGGACACTACCCCAGCCTATGCTGGTGGATTCATCTTTTTAACCTCCGCGTTATCATCAAGAATATGATAGCAGTTATTTGGAGAGGCGGTAATAAAAAAGGCCCTTAAAAAAAGAGCCTTTAACACGATGATAACGTGGATTCAGGGTAAACTATTGATTTAAATGTTTTTTGCAACAAATTTTTTATTAAAATATTATATAAAACCCTAAAAATACTTAAAAATAGGACTTTTTTATTAATTAATTATATGTGAATTGCTCGTTTTTCGACATTCAAAGCTGCTTCTTTGATCGACTCAGTCAGAGTTGGATGAGCATGACATGTGCGTGCTATGTCTTCTGACGATGCGCCAAACTCCATTGCTAGAGCAAGTTCAGCTATCATATTTCCAACATCAGCACCTATCATATGAACACCAAGAACTTTATCTGATGTAGCATCGGATAATATTTTTACAAATCCACCTGTTTGATGCATTATTTTTGCTTTAGCGTTTGCTGTAAAAGGAAACTTTCCTACCTTATAGCTAATATTGGCAGACTTTAATTCTTCTTCTGTTTTTCCAACCGAAGCTACTTCTGGTGATGTGTATACTACTGATGGAATTGTATCAAAGTTAACATGTCCAGCTTGACCAACAATAATCTCTGCCAATGCAGTTCCTTCTTCTGATGCCTTGTGTGCTAGCATAGGCCCTAATTTACAATCACCAATTGCAAAAATATTTTCAACAGATGTTTGAAAATTATTTTTAGTTATAATGAATCCTTTTTCATCAGTCTTAACTCCCACTTTCTCTAAATTTAAACCAAAAGTGTATGGTTTTCTTCCAATAGAAATTAATACCTTATCACAACTTATTTCTGATGCCTGTCCCTGTTGTGTTTCTATTGCAACGTATAGCTTATCATTTTTTTTATTAATTTTTTTAAAGGCAGTTGATAATTTAAAATCTATTCCTTGTTTGATTAAGATTTTTTGAAACTGATCTGAAATTTCATTATCCATATTTGGAACGATTTTATCTGCATATTCAATAACGGTGACTTTTGATCCTAGACGTGACCAAACTGAACCCATTTCCAACCCAATATAACCTGCACCAATTACCACTAGTTTGTCTGGAACTTTATCTAAGCTCAATGCTCCAGTTGAACTAAGAATATCTTTTTCATCAATTATGACATCATCTGGAACTGAAACTTCAGAACCAGTTGCTATAACAATATTTTTACCATTTATTATTTGATTAGCTTCATCATTTAATATTGTTACTTCATTTTTACCTGTTATTTTTCCAAAGCCTTGAATATGGGTTATCTTATTTTTTTTAAATAAAAACTGGATACCATCTGTTAGGCCTTTAACAGACTCATCCTTAGAGGACATCATTTTTGATAAATCAAGTTTAACATTATCAATATTGATTCCTATGTCAGCATAGCTTTTGGTATCACTATATATTTGTGAAGCATGCAGTAATGATTTTGATGGAATACAACCAATATTCAGACAGGTACCACCTAAAGTTTTACGTTTTTCTACACAACATACCTTTAGACCAAGTTGAGCAGCCCTTATTGCACAAACATAGCCTCCAGGACCACTTCCAATTACAATGAGATCAAATTCTTCCATAATTAAACGCTCAGTAGAATCCTTCTAGGGTCTTCTAAGCTTTCCTTAACTCTAACAAGAAAAGTTACAGCTGCTTTTCCATCAATTAATCTATGATCATATGATAATGCTAAATACATCATTGGTCTAACTACAACCTCACCGTCAATTGCAATAGGTCTTTGCTGAATTTTGTGCATCCCTAGAACCCCTGCTTGTGGTGGATTGATTATTGGTGTGGACATTAACGAACCGTATACTCCACCATTTGATATTGTGAAAGTGCCATCCTGCATATCACTAATACTTAGCTTTCCATCTCTAGCCTTTTTACCAAGATTGGCTATTTCTTTTTCAATGTCAGCTACTATTAGCTGATCAGCATTTCTAACAACTGGGACAACTAACCCTTGATCAGTTCCTACGGCAACGCCAATGTTATAATAATTTTTATAAATAATATCATCATTTTCAATTTCTGCATTTACTTCAGGTATTTCTTTTAATGCTGTAATGCATGCTTTAACAAAGAAAGACATAAACCCAAGTTTCACACCATGCTTCTTTTCGAAAAATTCTTTATACTCACTTCTAACTTTAATAAGTTCTGACATGTCTACCTCATTAAAAGTAGTTAAGATTGCAGCAGTGTTTTGTGCATCTTTTAATCTTTTTGCTATAGTCTTTCGCAGACGAGACATAGTGACCCGCTCTGTTAACTTATCATTTTCAGCAGGTACTGAGCTTTTATTAGGTTCATCTCTTGAAGCCTGATTTGATAGAGAGTTTAGTGCGTCTTCTTTTGTAATTCTTCCATTTTTTCCAGAAGGTGAAATTTCATTAATATTAATATTATTTTCAGCAACAATTTTTCTTACTGCAGGGGACAATTCATTAGATACTTCCGATACTTTAGTAGTTTCAATTTCAGGCAATTCAATAGGTTTAGAAACCTCAGCTATTGGTTTGTCTATGACAACTTCTTTTTCAGTTGGAGCTTCAACTTTTTTTTCAGCCGTTGCAGCAGCCCCTTCAATGATTGAACCTAATATGGCCCCAACCTCTACTGTATCACCATCATTTACTTTAATATCGCTAAGTTGACCAGTTGCTGGCGCAGGAACCTCTAAAGTGACTTTATCAGTTTCTATTTCTAATAATGGCTCATCAATAGCAACAGAATCACCAACATTTTTGTACCATCGGGCAATAGTTGCCTCTGTGACAGATTCTCCGAGAGATGGTACTTTTATATCTATGCTCATATTTTTATTATATGTCTTTATACGCTTAAAGCCGAGTCAATCAACATTTTTTGCTGTTTTTGATGCTTACTCATTAACCCTGTAGCAGTTGATGCTGCTGGAGATCTTCCAACATATTTTACCTTAGTTTTCTGACATCCTGCCTTTTTGAGACACCAGTCAATATATCTCTCCATAGTATTCCAAGGACCCATATTTTTTGGCTCTTCTTGACACCATATAAAATCTGCATTTTTAAACCTAGAAATTATAGGGTTTAAAGCCTTTGCAGGAAACGGATAAAGTTGTTCGAGTCTAATTATATAAATATCTGATTTTTTAGAGCTGTTTCGCTCTGCTGATAGATCATAATAAACTTTTCCTGAACAGATAATTACTTTTTTAATTTTATCATCTTCCACTAAAAAATTTTCTTCATGTTTTGTCTCAATATCATCTAAGAGCACTCTATGAAAAGTATCATCGGTAAAATCTTTAATTTTTGATACACACTGTTTGTGTCGCAATAATGATTTTGGTGTAAACATAATTAAAGGTTTTCTAAAATCTCTTAATAGTTGTCGTCTCAGAATATGAAAATAGTTTGCTGGGGTTGTACAGTTTGCAACAATCATATTTTCTTCTGCACAAAGCTGTAAATATCGCTCTATCCTAGCTGAAGAATGTTCAGGACCTTGTCCTTCATATCCATGTGGAAGCAATAAAACTAGTCCACTCATTCTTAGCCATTTTGCTTCGCCTGGTGCAATGAATTGATCTATTTGTACTTGAGCTCCATTTGCAAAATCTCCAAACTGTGCTTCCCATAAAACTAATGAACTTGGATAATCTAATGAATATCCGTATTCATATCCAAGAATAGCTGCCTCAGATAAAAAACTGTCTATTCCCTCATATTTAGCTTGTTTATCGCTAATGTTATTCAAAGGAACATATCTTTCTTCTGTTTCTTGATCTACAAGCGCTGAATGTCTCTGACTAAATGTTCCCCTAATACTATCCTGGCCAACCAATCTTACTGGAAAACCTTCTTGTAAAAGAGATCCAAAAGCCAAGGATTCTGCAGTTGCCCAATCAACTGCTTCCCCAGATTCAATCATATTTTTTCTATTTCCAAAAATCCTTGCTAGATTCTTGTGTATGTTAAGACTTTCTGGGTAAGAAGTAATTTTTTCACCTATATTTTTAAAATCAGTTTTAGAAATTGAGGTTGGAATTTTACGTTTACTTCCCCTTGAAGACTTCATATTTGACCAAAAGCCGTCTAACCAGTCGGCTTTATTAGGCTTAAATGATTTTGCTGCCTCAAATTCACTGTCTAAGTATTCAGCAAAATCAGATTTCATATTTTCCACTTTATTACTATCAAAAAGTTGCTCGCCAATAACTTTGTCAGCATAGGTATCTGCTACTGATTTGTGAGATTTAATTTTTTTATACATCAATGGCTGGGTAAATGTTGGGTCATCTCCCTCGTTGTGTCCAAAACGCCTGTAGCAAAAAACATCTATTACGACATCTTTATTAAATTTTTGTCTGAACTCAGTTGCTACTCTTGCTGCATATATTACTGCCTCACAATCATCACCATTGACATGAAGAATAGGTGCATTAATGAACTTTGCTACATCAGATGGGTAAGGAGAAGATCGTGCAAAACTTGGGCTTGTTGTAAAACCAATTTGATTATTAACTATAATATGAATTGTACCACCTGTTTTATGGCCTCTTAGTCCAGACAATGCAAAACATTCGGCTACTATACCTTGTCCTGCAAATGCTGCATCACCATGTAGAAGTATAGGCATAACAGCATTAAATGACTCTTGAATATTTTTACCTTCATCTGTTCTTAAGTGAGCTTGTTTAGCTCTCACTCTACCTAATACCACTGGATCCACTGCCTCTAGGTGAGATGGGTTTGCTGTTAAAGAAATATGTACTTTATTATTATCAAAGACTCTGTCGGAAGAAGTACCTAAATGATATTTAACATCTCCAGATCCAGCAACATCTTCCGGCATGATAGAGCCACCAGCGAATTCATGAAAAATTTCTTGATATGCTTTGCCCATAACAGTGGCTAAAATTCCTAATCTACCTCTATGTGGCATTCCAATAACAATTTCTGTAACTCCTAATTGCCCACCTTTTTTTATAATCTGTTCCATTGCCGGAATAACAGTTTCAGCTCCATCTAAACCAAATCGTTTTGTACCAACAAATTTTTTATGCAAATATTTTTCAAAGCCTTCTGCCTCAATTAATTTTTTTAGAATAAATTCTTTACCTAAATCTGTAAAAGTAATCTCCTTGTCTTTTCCTTCAATTCTTTGTTGCAACCAACTTTTTTCTGCAGGGTCGCTAATATGCATATATTCAATACCAACCGTGGAACAGTAGGTTCGATTTAATATTTCTAAGATTTCTTTTAAAGTTGCAAATTCTAAGCCTAATACATTATCTAAGAATATTTCACGATCCATGTCTTCTGGTGTAAAACCATATGTTTCTGGTTTAAGTTCAGAGTGCTCGTTTTTTTCTACTAACCCTAAGGGGTCTAGATTCGCTTTTAAGTGTCCTCTAATTCTATATGCTCTTATCATCATAATTGCGCGAATAGAGTATAGGGTTGCGTTTCTTGAAGTGGCTTCACTGACATCAGATGATCTGGAAGTTTTTAATTCACTCTCATATGATTTTATTTCCTCTGGCCAGTTTCCATCGATGGCTGAAACTAAATCACCATTTTTAGGTTTTATCTTGCCATATTCTGACCAGCTAGCATTTCTATTATTGTCTTCAGTTTGATCAGTTATCCCAGAAAAAAAAGTTTGCCAATCTGTGGGTACACTAATGGGGCTATCTAAATATTTTTCATACATTTGTTCAATGAAAGCACTATTAGTTCCATGCAAAAAAGAGGTTTTTTCAAAAATTTCGTTATTAGGTAACTTAGACATTTATATATTTAATATATTTCATTTTAGGTTGAATTAAACCTGTAGAAAATAATTAATTCTTTAATACTTCAACTAAAGTTGAGCCGAGTCCTGCTGGTGAATTTGATATATGTACTCCTGCACTACGCATAGCTTCAATCTTATCTTCAGCTCCACCTTTGCCACCAGCAACAATAGCCCCAGCATGACCCATTCTACGTCCAGGGGGTGCCGATGTACCTGCTATAAACCCAACAGTGGGCTTTTTTACTTTTTCTTTTTTTAGAAATTCAGCGGCCTCTTCTTCAGCAGATCCACCAATTTCTCCAATCAT
>CAJJAN010000004.1 GCA_905182145.1 uncultured Pelagibacteraceae bacterium | reverse complement strand
TTAAGGCGTGTTTTATTGTTAGCTCTGTAAATTCTTTAACTTGTAAATCTATTTCTCTTTCTTTTTCTTTTATGGCTTTTTGTGGATCTTTTCGTTCTGTAGAATTTAATAGTGAATAAGTCAACGTTGTCCAAGGACCACCGGCAAATCCTATAAGTGGTTTATTGGTAATACTTTTAGTTTTTTTAATTGCTTCGTATAAAAATTTTATATTATTAAAGTCGACTGTTCTTTTTTTAGCTTCTATAACTTTAGGACCGTCTATATTATCAAATGATACATCTGCCCCTGTCACCATGTGTATCATTAATATATCTGTAAATATTATCGCAGCATCCAAATTATACCTCTTGACAGGTTGAACAGTTATTTCTGCACAAATGTCAGAATCTTTAAACATTTCCATTAGGTTGGAAAATCTTCTTCTAACATTCATGTATTCAGGAAGGTGTCGACCTGCCTGCCTCATAAACCAAACCGGAGGTTTTTCAAATTTCTTGTTATTTAAAACGTCTAATATAATACTCATATATTTATATATATAGAATAGTAGTAGTAGTAGGTCCTGTGAATTTGTTTATAAAACTGGAAAAAATATATACTCACACTTAATACCAACCATTTTACCTATTTTTTAAAAAATTAACTAACTTATACACACCACTGATTATCTTTTATTATATAATCAACAGGTGGATAAAATGATAGCAATAATCTAACAAAGACCTTAAATAATTAAGATAAGATAAACCATTAACAATATATAAAAACCAATAACACAACCAACACACTTATAAACAGGATATACATGACAATTTTACTGGCATCAGGAAGTAAAACAAGGGCGAATATACTTAAAAACGCAAAGATATCATTTCAAGTTGTTGAACATGGGGTAGATGAAGAAGAGGCGAAAATTTCTTATTCTAATCTTTCGCCACAAGATATGGCCATTAAATTATCAGAGATTAAAGCTATAAAACCATCCTTAAAATTCACTGATAGCTTTGTAGTTGGTGGCGATCAAGTCTTAGAATTAAATAGTGTATTAATGAACAAAGCTACAGATATGCACGAGGCAAAAAATCAACTATTAGAACTTCAAGGTAAAAACCACAAACTAATAACATCCATTGCTGTTGCAAAAAATGGTGCCATTGTCTGGAAACATAGTGATATAGCAAATATTACAATGCGAAATTTAAATGAGAAACAAATTGATGAATATTTGAATAGTATAGATAAGAGTATTTTGGGCTGTGTTGGTGTGTATGCAATTGAACAAGAGGGTATTAAGCTACTTAATAAAATTGAGGGTGATTATTTCTCAATTTTAGGTTTACCACTACTTCCATTAACACAATTTCTATGGCAAAATAATATTTTATTCTATGAGTGAAACCACAATAAAAACAGCAGTTATTGGAAATCCAATTCAACATAGTTTATCTCCACAAATACATAATTATTGGATAAAGCAAAACAAAGTAAACACCACAAATTATGAAAAAATAAAGATAGATATTTCGAGTGCAGCAGATGAAATTAAGAATTTATTTGAGTGTGGCTTTGGCGGTTTAAATGTAACAATACCATTTAAAGAATTAGCTTATAAGTTGTGTGATAATGTTGATTTGCCAATACAAAAACTAAAAGCCGTTAATACTATTGTTTATAAAAATAATATAATTACTGGATATAACACTGATCCAGCTGGATTTATAAATTCTATAAATGATCAAATTAAAAATAACAATATCATCAAAAAAAATAGTTTAGTGTTTGGTGCTGGTGGTTCAGCAAGATCAATTATTTATGCTCTAAATAAAATGGAGTCTAATATTACTGTTATAAATAGGACTGCTGAAAAAGTTGAATTAATTTCAAAGGATCTAGATATACCGCTAAAAATAAAGAGCTATAAAGAAATTAATAATATTATTTCAGATATTGATTTAATCGTAAATACTACATCTTTAGGTATGAAAGATAACCATAATATTGAAATAGATTTTGATAAATCTAAAGCCAACCTACATGTTTATGATCTAATTTATAATCCACAACAGACAAAATTATTAATCGATGCAGAGATGAGTGGTTGTACTTATCAAAATGGTTTAGATATGCTGGTTCATCAGGCTGCAGAATCTTTTTTTATTTGGCATGGTATTTATCCAACAATAAATGAAGAAATATTTTCAATAATTAGAGAGTTAAAATAATGTTACTAGTGGGATTAACTGGTTCAATAGGTATGGGTAAAAGTACCACAGCCAATATGTTTAAGAAGTTTGGGTTCGGTGTTTATAATGCAGATGATGCGGTACATTATATTTATGAAAACGATCAAAATATAATAGATCAGATAGATAAAAAATTTCCTGGTTCTAAAATAAATAATAAAGTTGATAGAGGTGAACTAAGAAATATTTTAACTAAAGATCCTAAAAGATTTAAAGATTTAGAAAATATTATACATCCGGCCACACGACTATATCAAATTAATTACATCAAAGACTGTATAAAAAAAAACTTTGCTGGTTGTATTTTAGATATTCCTCTTTTATTTGAAACAAGAGGTGAAAAGTATGTTGATGTTATAGTGCTTGTAAGTGCCTCAGAAGAAACACAACGCAAAAGAATTTTAGGTGAGAGACAATTGCCGATCGAAGTATTTGAACGTATAAAAGATCAACAAATGCCAGACAAAGAAAAAAAAGAAAAATCTGATTTTATTATCTCTACAGATCAGAGTATTGAAGACACAGAAGAAGAGGTTAGATTGTTGATTGATAAATTTAAAAAAATAAAAAGTGAAGCATGGGAAAGTCAGTATAGTAAATAACTATGAGAGAAATTGTTTTAGATACAGAAACGACAGGTTTAAAATTTTCAGATAATCACCGTGTTATAGAAGTTGCTGCTATTGAAATTGTAGACTACCTTCCAACCGGTAAAGTCTTCCATAAATATGTAAACCCACAAAGAGATGTTCCTGAATCATCAGTTGATATTCATGGCATTACAGAGAAATTTCTAGAAAATAAGCCATTATTTAAAGAAATAGCTGATGAATTTTTAGAGTTTATCAGTGTAGATAACATTGTTGCTCACAATGCACCCTTTGATATCGGATTTTTAAATTTTGAATTGCAAAGGTGTGGTAAAAACACGCTATCTAATAAAGCAATCGATACAGTAGTTTTAGCACGAGAAAAATTTCCAGGGCAAAGTGTTTCGCTAGATGCTCTATGTAAGAGACTCTCGATAGATAATACATTGCGTGAAAAACACTCTGCAACATTAGATGCTGAATTATTGGCTCGAGTATACATAGAATTAAATGATGCTAGAGAACCATCCCTAAATCTAGCAATTGATGTAGAAGATCATTTAATCGATACAGATTTTGATATTTCACTTTTACAAGAAAGAAATTTAAAAATACAAATCACATCAGAGGAAGAAAGATTGCATAGTGAATTTATTAATACTCTGGGTAAAGATGCAATTTGGCATAAAATAAAGAATGACTAGTAATTACACTGATCAAATCAACATTGAGCCAGCAGATTTAAACAAAATTCCTTCAGAACCAATTCCTGCTTCTACAGTCCTGTTGCTTAGAGATGGTAAGAATACAGTAGAAGTTTTTATGCTTAAAAGATCCGCAGCTTCCAATTTTGGAAATGCTTGGGTATTTCCTGGAGGTAAACTTGATTCAGAAGACATAATGGGAAAATTTTCTAATCAACCTGTATCCACCAAAAAAGAAATTGGTGATATAGAGGTCAGCTATTTATTAGCTGCAATAAGAGAATGCTTTGAAGAGTGTGGTGTCCTTATTGCTAATAGAAATTCGGGTGAAGTATTCATCCCTCAAGATGAAAAAGAAAATAAAATATTAAAAAAATATCAGTTCCAAATCAATAATAATGAAATAAGTTTTTATAATATTTTGAATAATTTAAATTTATATCCAGCAATTAATAATTTAACATACTTATCACACTGGACTACCCCAACGACTGAGAAAAAAAGATATAGCACTAAATTTTATCTTGCATCACTTCCAAGCAAACAAGATGCTGTGCACGATGGGTTTGAAGGCGTTGATAGCTTGTGGATTTCTCCGGAAAAAGCCTTGAGTCTGTATAAATCGGGGAAATTTCCAATTATACTTCCTACAATAAAAAGTCTTGAAGCAATTAGATTGTATAAAAGTACCAATGAATTGTTAAGTAAATTTATTAATTCAAACGCAAGCTAAGACATAAACTGGTAAATTATGAATTGGATTAATTATATTGGAATTTTTGCTGGTGTTTTAACCACAGTATCTTTTATCCCACAAGTAATAAAAGTTTGGCGATTCAAAAGTGCCAAAGACTTATCAGCTTGGTGGTTACTAATTTTTTTTATAGGTGTATCTAGTTGGTTGGTATATGGATTTTTAATTATTGATTTTCCAATAGTTATTGCAAATGCGGCAACTATATTTTTATTGATATTTATTATTATTGCAAAAATAATTTATCGAAATAATTAATTTACTTCACTTTGCTCTTTTCGATTCTTGTATAACTCAGCAAAGTTTACTGTATCTAACAATAAAGGTGGTAAGCCACCATCAGCATGCAAATCATAAATAATCCTTCTTGCGAATGGAAATAAAATTCTTGGACATTCAACCAACAGATATGGTTCTTTAATATCATCTGTTAAATTCTCAAATTCAAATACACCCTGATATACTAAATCTATTAAAAATACACTATTGTCCTGGTGTGTAGCAGCTACATTTATACTTAATATAACTTCAAATAAATTGTCTTTAGATGTTGCATTGGCTTTTACATCAACTGTTACACTTATTGCAGGACGATCTTCTTTATTAGCAAAAGGAAATGGACCCTTGGGGTTTTCAAAAGATAAATCTTTTATATATTGTGAAATTATTTTTGTTTTAACATCCATTATTTTTCGTCCTCATTATTTATTTCGACATATTCTGCGTCAATTATATTATCATTTTTTTCAGGTTGTTTAATACCATACTGACCCATAAACCTTTTTATTAATAGATTTGCAAATATTTTCCTTGTAAATGGTAATAGTCCTAAAAACCCTACTGCATCAGTTACAAATCCAGGAACTAAAAGCAACAAACCAGACAACAATATTACAAAACCACCAACAATATTTTCAATTGGTGCATTACCAGAAATAATATCTTTCTGAATATTTAAAAGAGTAGAAATACCTTGTAATCTAACTAGGTAAACTCCGATAACTGCTGTTAAAAATATCAATAAAATTGTATTGAAAGTGCCTAAAAGCCCACCGAATTGAATAAATGTAGCAATTTCAATTACTGGTAGAATAATGAATATGGATATAAAAATATAAAACAAGCTATGTATTTTGGTTGAATCTTTACTTTAAGTACTTACATAAGGTACTCTATAAAAAAATAATGTAAATATTTACTATGAATGAAGCAATCCAATATATGGATATAATATTTTTAGCTGTTGTTGCCGGAATAGTTTTATTAAGACTTAGAAGTGTTTTAGGTAAGCGGACGGGCTCAGAAAAAAAAGACCCTAACCTTTTTTCATACGATGAACCAGCAAGTCAGCCATCTGATATTGCAAAACCAATAACAACACCTAAACAAAAATCAGGCGTAGCCTCAGACTGGTTTGATAATGAAGATTTCTTAAATGGTGCTAAAGGAGCTTACGAAATGATCGTAACAAACTTTGAGAATGGTAACATTAAAGAATTAAAATCATTGTTAGAAGATAATGTTCTTAATGATTTCTCAGAAGTTATAACTCAGCGTAAACAAAATAGTGAACAAGTTGAGTTTAGCTTTATAGGAATAGAATCTGCAGAAATTATTTATAAAGACTTAAATAGTTCGCCAATGGAAGTAACTGTTAGATTTGTCTCTGAAATGATTACTTGTATTAAGAATAATAAAGATGAAGTGATATCTGGTAGTTTAAATCAAATCCAGAAAATTACAGATGTTTGGACATTTTCAAAACATAAAAATAAAAAGAATAGCAATTGGTTGTTATTGGCTACTTCAGCTGACTAATTAATCTTGATATTCTTTTAATAAATTTCTTAAATTATCAGGTACACGAGTAGGTTTCATTTCTGCTTGATTTGTATTAACCCAAATAATTTCTCCCGTAGCTATTAATTTATTAGAATCTAATAGATAAATTTCTTGCTGAAAAGTAATACTGGAATTACCAATATTTTTAATTCTAGTAAAAACTTCAACTGTGTCCCCAAGTGTTGCTGGAGACTTATATTCAACAACCGCCTTGACAGTATGAAATTCATTATTTGTCTCTTTTATATATTTTTCCTGATCAAAACCAATTGCGTCAAAAAATTCGAAAATAGAAACATCTAAAAAAGTTAAGTAGTGAGAATTATATACAATTCTCTGAGCATCTACCTCAGAATAGCGAACACGAAAGCTATAAGGGAAGGATTTCTTATCTTTTATTGACATTAGCAATTATAATATAAATTTAGATAAATCAGTATCTTTTGATAATTCAGTTGTATTTAATTTTACATATTCAGTATCTACAGTAACTACTTGCCCTTTTCGGTCAGAAGCCGAAAAACTTATTTCTTCTAAAACTCGCTCAAGAATTGTGTGTAATCTTCGTGCACCTATATTCTCAATTGTAGTATTTATATCAACCGCTAAGGTTGCAAGAGCATCTATACCGTCTTCTGTGAATGTTATTTTAACATCTTCAGTTAGCATTAATGCTTCATATTGTTTAATTAAACTAAATTTAGGCTCCTTTAAAATTCGCTTAAAATCTTCTTGGGTAAGAGCATTTAACGCAACTCTTATAGGCAGTCTACCTTGTAATTCAGGCAATAAATCAGAAGGCTTTGATAATTGAAATGCTCCTGAAGCAATGAAAAGGATATGATCTGTTTTAACAGTACCATGTTTTGTTGAAACAACGGTACCTTCTATTAAAGGCAATAAGTCTCTTTGTACACCTTCTCTAGACACATCACCACCTTGTCGCTCAGACCTTGCACAAACTTTATCAATTTCATCTATAAAAACTATACCATTATCTTCAACAGCTTGTTTTGCTTCTGTAACTATCTGATCGTGATCAATTAATTTGTCGGACTCTTCATTGACTAAAACTTCATATGAATCACTGACTTTTATTTTTTTCTTTTTAGTCTTCCCACCCATAGCCTTACCAAGCATATCATTGAGATTAATCATACCAATTCCATTGCCACCACTACCTTGGAGATCAATAGTTGATGATCCAGTATCTTGAATTTCAATTTCAATTTCTTTGTCATCGATTTCTTGATTCCTTAATTTTTTTCGAAAGCTTTCTCTAGTGGCAGAGCCAGCACCAGGTCCTACTAAACTATCTAACACTCGCTCTTCAGCAGCTAGTTGTGCTTTAGCTTTAACTTCTTTTCTTTTACTTTGTTTAATCATAGAAATAGAAATTTCAATTAGGTCACGAATGATTTGTTCCACATCTCTTCCAACATAACCAACCTCAGTAAACTTAGTTGCTTCCACTTTAATGAAAGGAGCTTGTGCTAATTTTGAAAGACGTCTAGATATTTCAGTTTTACCAACACCGGTTGGACCAACCATAAGAATATTCTTTGGAAGTATTTCTTCTTTGATTTCACCTTCAAGTTGCTGACGACGCCATCTATTTCTTAAAGCAATAGCAACTGCTTTTTTAGCATCATCCTGACCAATTATAAAACGATCTAACTCAGAAACAATTTCACGTGGAGAGAATGCTTGCATTTAAAACTCTATTTTTTCAGAGGTAATATTGTTATTAGTGAAAACACAAATCTCTGCAGCAATACCAATAGATTTCTTTGCAATTTCTTCAGCAGTTAAATCAGTATCAATTAAAGCTCTTGCAGCTGAAAGCGCATAATTACCACCAGAACCAATTCCTGCAATATTATTTTCAGGCTCTAGAACATCACCTTGTCCAGTTATTAGCAAACTAACATTTGCATCAGCAACTAGAAGTAGTGCCTCTAATCTTCTTAAATATTTATCTGTTCGCCAGTCTTTTGCTAATTCTACTGCTGCTCTAGTCAACTGATTAGGATGTTTTTCAAGCTTAGTTTCTAGTCTTTCAAATAAAGTAAAAGCATCTGCTGTTGCTCCAGCAAAACCAGCAATTACACTTCCATCGCCAATTCTACGAACTTTTTGAGCACTAGCCTTAATTACAGTATTGCCAAGGCTAACTTGACCGTCTCCAGCAATTACAACTTGATTGCCTTTTCTAACTGAAATAATTGTGGTGCCATGCCAAGAAGGGTTACTTTGTTCACTCATAATAGCATTAATGTGGTCATTTCTTTCATATATTCAAGTAGCTTGAGCAAAAAAACATAGAATTACAACTAGTAAAAAACTCCAATAATTGATAGAAAATCTTTGAAAATATACAGTATTTATTATGCGTAAAGCTTCAGTAGAAAGAACTACAAAAGAAACATCTATAAAAGTAGAAATTAATATTGATGGGACTGGTCAATCTAACATATCTACAGGAATAGGTTTTTTAGATCATATGCTTGAGCAGCTTTCAAAACACTCATTAATGGATATTAATATTGAAGCTAAGGGTGACTTACATATTGACTACCACCACACCACTGAAGATTCAGGTATTGCTATTGGTGAATGTCTAAAGAAAGCGCTTGATGATAAAAAAGGAATAGTAAGATATGCAAACGCATACATTCCAATGGATGAAACATTATCAAGAGTTGCTCTTGATCTATCTAATCGTCCATATTTAATATGGAATGTAAAATTTACAATTCCAAAAATTACTTCTGCACAAGGTGATTTTGATACCGAGCTTTTTAAAGAATGGTTTCAGGCTTTTTCTCAAGCAAGTGGCACAACTTTACATGTTGAAAATATATATGGCGAAAACAACCATCATATCATTGAGTCATGCTATAAGGCCTTAGCCAGAAGCTTAAGACAGGCTGTTGCTATAGATGTAAGAGAAGCTAACAATATCCCGTCTACTAAAGGTCAACTCTAAGTGACAAGATTTTTTTGTTATAATAAAAAAACAATTAAACTAAATAAAATTATAAAATGAAAATTGCCATTATTAATTATGGTTATGGTAACCTTCATTCAGTAAATCAGGCTTTTAAAAAAGCTAACAATGATTTTGATTTAAATGCTGAAATAGAAGTTACAAATAATCCAAATGAAATAAATAAAGCTGATAAAATTGTTTTACCTGGAGTAGGATCATTTACAGATTGCTCAAATGCAATTAGGTCAATTGATGGGATTTATGAATCTTTACAAGAACAAGTTATTAATAAAAAAAAACATTTTATGGGTATATGTGTAGGTATGCAATTATTAGCTGATATTGGTTATGAGAATGAAAAAAATGATGGTTTTGGATGGGTTTCGGGCACTGTTGAAAAAATGAAAGTGCCATTGGATTTTAAGATTCCTCATATGGGGTGGAATACAATTCAATTCAAAAATAATGACTTATTTAAGGATATAGATGAGAATTCTGACTTTTATTTTGTTCATAGTTATGAGTTTAAAACTGTAGATGAAAATATTTTAGCTACCACAAACTATGCATCTAAGGTAACTGCTGCAATTAAAAAAGATAATATTTTTGGTACTCAATTTCACCCTGAAAAGAGTCACAAAAATGGTCAGAAATTAATTAAAAACTTTATTAATTGGTAAGCTATGATTTTATTTCCAGCTATAGATTTAAAAAGTGGGCAGTGTGTGAGATTATCACAAGGCAATATTAATCGTGTCAAGATTTATAATTCGAATCCACTAGATCAAGCAAAAATTTTTGAAAGTCAAGGAGTAGAGTGGTTACACTGTGTAGATCTTGATGGTGCCTTTGAAGGCATCTCAAAAAACTTAGATTTTATAGAATCTATTTCTAGTTCTACCAATTTAAAAATTCAATTTGGTGGTGGTGTAAGAGATGAAGCAAAAGTGAGTTACCTTTTAGATCTAGGAGTATCAAATGTAATAATGGGAACATCAGCCATTGAAAATACTGATTTGTTTAAAAAAATAATTATTAAATATCCAAATCAAATTTCTTTAGCGTTAGACATTAAAGAAAACTTAGTTTCTACCAAAGGATGGGTAGAGCAAGTAAATTTAAATCTAGAGGATTTTTTTTCAGAGTTAAACAAACTTCCTTTAAACTCTGTTATTTGTACTGATATAATGAAGGATGGAATGAAAAAAGGTATTAATATAGAGATGTTAGAAAATGTAATGGCTTTATCTAAGGCGCCATGCGTAGCCTCTGGGGGTGTTGCATCACTAAATGATTTAATTCAATTAAAAAATAGTAATTATATTAATCTTAAAGGAGTAATAGCGGGTAAGGCTATTTATGATAACGAGTTTACTATTCAAGATGCATTAAAGGTTCTAAAATAATCATGCTCAAAAAAAGAATTATACCATGCTTAGATGTAGACAATGGTCGTATAGTTAAGGGTGTCAATTTTGTAGACTTAATAGATGCTGGAGATCCAGTGGAGCAAGCTAAAATATATGATTCAGAAGGAGCAGATGAATTATGTTTTTTAGACATTACTGCAACGAGCGATAACCGACAGACTCTGCTTGATACAGTTCAAAAAACAGCGGAAAACTGCTTTATTCCTTTAACAGTAGGTGGAGGGGTAAGAGAAATAAAAGATATTAAAAACTTACTACATGCAGGTGCTGATAAAGTTTCCATTAATACTACGGCAGTAAATAATAGAAGTTTTGTTAAACAGGCGGCGGAAAAATATGGAACTTCAACGATAGTTATTGCTGTTGATGCGAAAAAGAATTCTCATAACAACTGGGAAGTATTCACACATGGTGGAAGAAACAGAACTGGAATCAATGTTATTGATTATTGTCAAGAAGTTGAAAGTCTAGGAGCTGGGGAAATATTATTAACATCAATGGATAGAGACGGAACAAAATCTGGATTTGATTTAGATTTATTAAAAAATGTAACCTCGACACTTAATATTCCAGTTATTGCATCTGGTGGCGTTGGAACACTAGAACATTTTGCTGAAGGAATACTAGATGGAGGGGCAAATAGTGTTCTTGCAGCATCTGTATTTCATTTTGGTCAATTTAAAATAAAAGATGTAAAAAGATATCTTGCCGATAAAAATATACCAGTTAGGATTTAAGTATGAAGGGATATTGGATTGTAAAAGCAAATACTATAAATGTTGAAAAACAAAACGAGTATGCTCCTCTTGCATCAATTGCAGTGAAAAAATATGGAGGTAGATATTTAGTAAGGGGTGGCCAAAGTATTACTAAAGAAGGCATAGAATATGAGCGCAATGTTGTAATTGAATTTGATTCATATCAATTAGCACAAGAAGCCTATGCAAGTGAAGAATATGATAATGCTAAATCTGTTTTAGGTAATGATAAAGATAGAATTTTAACAATTGTTGAAGGCACATAAGAATGAGCAGTAAAGTTAATGTTCTAATTCGTTTATTCGAAACAATCGAAAAAAGAGTAAATGAAGATCCAACAACATCTTATACAGCCCAGCTATTGTCCGAAGGAAAAGAAAAGTGCATTGCTAAAGTAAGAGAAGAAGCTATGGAAACAGTTGAGGCCGCTGAGCAAGAAAACACTAGTCAAATTATTTATGAGTCAGCTGATTTAATTTATCACTTATTGGTAATGTGGAAAAAATTTGGTTTAAGTCCAGATGATATTTTTTCAGAATTAGAAAGTCGTGAAGGTAAAACTGGAATTAGAAAATGACTAGTTATGATGATCAAAATATATTTGCTAAAATATTACGTAGCGAAATTCCATGTGAGAAAATTTATGAAGATGAGTACGTATTATCATTTAAAGACGTAAACCCACAGGCTCCATCACATATACTCATTATTCCTAAAGGAGCATATAAAGACATTAATGACTTCGCGGAAAATGCCAGTAATGAAGAAATTATTGGCTTTAATAAAGCCATTCCAATTGTAGCCAATCAACTTGGTATTAGTGAGGCTTCAGGTGGAAAAGGATACAGATTGATTTCTAATGCTGGAAATGATGCCCACCAAACTGTTGCTCATTTCCATATACACCTTCTTGCAGGTCGTAATCTTGGTCCAATGTTAGTTTCAATAAAACAATAATTCATACCAATTTCATATAATTCATTTATTCTGCTTACTATGAAACCAATTAAAGTCATTGTTGCGGG
>CAJJAN010000003.1 GCA_905182145.1 uncultured Pelagibacteraceae bacterium | reverse complement strand
TTGTCCAATCTCAGTAAGTATTGAAACTTGAAAGAAGGTTGCTACTCCTTTAATAAATAAAATCCCTATAACTCCCAATGGAATTAATAAAACCATTTGAGCGTCGCGTTCCAAAAATATTTTTTCTATAGCAGGATCTAATAACCATGCTGTAGCACCAGTAGCTAAAGCTATAATTATCATGAATATAAAAGATGTACTTAATTTAGCTAATTGAGGTTTGATATTCTCTTTAAAAAGTCGTTTTAAGATTTCTGAATTTGTCATAAGTAAAAATAGGATACTATCAGTATCATTGTCGCTGTTCCAATTATTGAATAATAAAAATAAGGCTATTTTCCGGCTAAAGTCATGCCTTCAATACAAAGAGTGGGAGCATTAGAGCCATATTTAAACTCTAAATCGTTAGCAGCTGATAAATTTAAGAACATTTCAGTTAGATTTGAAGCGATAGTTATTTCGCTAACTGGAAAGGCTAACTCTCCATTTTCAATCCAGTAGCCACTTGCTCCTACACTGAAATCTCCAGTTATTAGATCGAAACCTGAGCCCATAAGTTCAGTAGCATAAAACCCACTTTTAATAGATCCAATTAGATCTTCGTAAGAGACCATGCCATTCGCCATAAATAAATTATTGGTACTAGTGCCTGGCGGAGAACCGATAGATCTAGAAGCGTGACCAGTTGTTTTAAAATTCAATTTTTTGCCTGTAGCGGTGTTTAGTAGCCATGTTTTTAAAACTCCATTGCTGACTAGTTCTGTTTTTTTATTTTTGACTCCCTCACCGTCGAATAAGCTTGAGTTCATACCTCTAAAAATCTTAGGATCATCAATTATAGATATATCTTTACTAAAAATTTGTTTATTAAGGCTATCTTTTAAAAAACTAGTTCCACGTGCGATAGAATTTCCTGATATTGCACCAGCTACATACTTAACTATTCTGTTACTAATTCTTTTATCGAAAATTACAGAGGTTTTGCAAGAGCTAACTTTTCTTGGATTAATTCTTTTTAAGGTAAGATCTGCAGCATTCTTTCCAATTTCTTCCGGGGCATCAAGATCTTCATAATGAATAGCAGAGGCATAATCGTAATCTCTCTCCATATTAACACCATCACCTGCGATAACTGAACATGATATAGAATTGCTTGATGATTTATAACCACCCATAAAGCCATGGCTTGTTGCTAAAAAAAATTCACTAGTTCCAAAAGATGCACCTGAGCCCTCAGAGTTACTAATTCCTTTAATACTTAAAGCAGCATCCTCACATTTTTTAACGTTATCAATCATTAAATTTGTATCAGTTTCATAATTTTGGCATAAATCTAAATCTATAAAATTTGTTTCTAGTTGTGTGGGATCACCTAGGCATGCAGTATCATCTTCTGGAGCTAATTTTGCCATTTCAACTACTTTAGTTACAAGTGTATCTATATTTTTTACATCAAAGTTTGAAGATGAGACAAAGGATTGCTTTGATCCTATTAAAGCTCTAATTCCAAATGTTTTACCGGAAGATTCTTCAACATCTTCAATTTTACCAAATCTATATGCAATTGATTTACTTGTTCCCTTAGCTAGAACTATATCGCAATCAGTTGCTCCAGCAACTTTTGTCTTTGTAATAATTTGATCTGCTAAATTTTTAAATTCCATAATGCTAAATATAACTCGATAATAAGCCTAAACAAATAAGTAACCCTAAATACTGATTACTTTTGAATAATGCAAGACATACCTCGGGTCTTTTAATATCTAATTTTGCTATTTGTATAAACTGATGAGTAAAAACAGCTAGTAAAAATAGAAAAAATAGTAATTTTTGAGATGCCATTACCCCAAAAATGAAAAGACTCATTGTCATAGCCGAATAAAAAAATGCAACCCAATATTTAGTATTATTACCAAAAAGAATAGCTGTAGATTTAACTCCTATTGAAAGATCGTCATCTATATCTTGGTGTGCATAAATTGTGTCATAACCCAAGGTCCAAAAAATTCCTGCGCTATAGAGAAATAAAATTTCAATTGATATACTATTAGCTATAGCGGAATATCCAATTAGAACTCCAATATTAAAAGTGATAGCCAGAAAAAATTGTGGCCAGTGAGTTACCCTTTTTGTTAGGGGATAAATTATTAATAATAAGAAAGATATAAAGCCAATTTTTATTGATAAAAAGTTTAGACTCAAAAGAATACATAGTCCAATTAGAGATAAGGCAATAAATATGATAATTGCATCATGAAGTGGTAAAGACTTATTTGCTAGAGGTCTGAATCTGGTTCTTTCAACTTTAATATCTATATCTCGATCAAAAATGTCATTTATAACACAACCAGCTGAACGCATTACGAATGAACCAATAATAAAAATTATAAATAAGAATATATTTTGTTTAATATCTAATACTGAATTACAGGCTGCTATTAATCCCCATAAACAAGGAAACATTAATAATAATGACCCAATAGGCCTATTTAATCTTGTTAGTAAAATGTATGATTTTAATTTATGATTCATATTTAAGAAAACTATAGCCAATATCTAGCTAATAATAACTAAAATAATATGAAACCAAGAAATCGAATATTTTTAGATGAAAAAATATCAACTGGTAAGATTATCATTATAAAAGACAAACAGGCGCATTATTTAATTAATGTGCTTAGATGCAAGATTAATGAAAAAATTTTAATTTTTAATGAGGGTGAGTGGCTTGCGGAAATTGTAAATATTAGATCTAAAGCTATAGAGTTAAGTGTAGAAAAAAAAATAAAAGACCTTCTCAAGCAGCGGCCAATAAAGCTTTACTTTTCACCTTTAAAAAGAAATCCAAACGAAATTTTAATACAAAAATGTACTGAAATCGGAGTAAATATATTTCAACCTATAGCAATGGAACATACTAATATTTCAAAAGTTAATGTAGATCGATTGAAGTTAATTTCCTCAGAGGCAATTGAGCAGTCAGAACAATTAACAATTCCCACTATTAATCAAACAATAGCTTTTAAAGAATTTCTTAAACAAATAAAAAATGATGAGTTAATTATAGCGTGCACTGTTCAATGTAAGAATGTGTCGATTAGGCAAATTATAAAAAATAATTTCAATAAAGATATTTCTATATTAATTGGTCCAGAGGGAGACTTCTCTAAAGTAGAATTAGACAATATAAAATCTCATAAGAATATTGTTGAAGCTTCTTTGGGAGAGAATATATTAAAAGGTGAAACGGCTACAATAGTTGCATCTGCTCTAGTAATGGATAATTTATCTCAATGTTAAAAAAAATAGATTTAGTTAAATACTTTTCAGATGGTATTAAATTAAAGGGATCTGAAAAGATAGGAACAGAGCACGAAAAATTTATTTATAATAAAAACGATCTATCATTAATTCCTTTTAGTGGAGATAAAAGTATTTCTACTGTCATAAGAAAATTTGTAGAAGATGGATGGACCGCTGTAAAAGAGGAGGGTCAGATTGTAGGCGCAACCAAAAATGGTGCAAGCATAACGCTAGAACCAGGTGGACAATTTGAACTTTCTGGCGCCCCTTTAAATAATCTTCATGAGACTTGTCGTGAAATAAATGACCATCTTAGTTTTACTAAGTCAATCGAAGAGGAGCTAGATATTGGATTTTTAGGAATAGGTTTTATTCCACTTGGAAATTTTGATGATATGCCAAAAGTTCCTAAAAAAAGATACCAGCAAATTATGACACCATACATGAGAAAGGTTGGTGGTCTTGGTCTTGAAATGATGTATCAAACTTGCACTGTACAAGCAAATTTTGACTTTTTATCTGAAAAAGATATGTCAAAAAAAGTCAATGTTTCTGCCGCATTGCAACCATTAGCTACTGCTTTATTTGCAAATTCACCCTTTAAGAATGGACAACCTAATGGATACTTATCTTATAGAAGTGTTATTTGGGATGACACAGATAAAGATCGAACTGGAATTTTGCCAAGTATGTTAGATAAAAGCTTTAGCTTTGAAGAGTATACAGATTATCTTCTGGATGTGCCTGTATATTTTATTGTAAGAAATAAAGAATACATCGACTCTACAGATTTTACTTTTAGAGATTTAATGGATGGAAAAAATAAAAATATTAAGCCTGATGAAATTACGATCGATGATTGGGAAACACATGTATCTACAATTTTTACTGAGGTAAGATTAAAAACATATATTGAAATGCGTGGAGCAGACGCTGGTAGCTACAAATCTCTTTGTGCCTTACCAGCTTTATGGACTGGATTATTATATGATAATGAAACATTAGATGCTGCAAATGATATTATAAAAAGTTGGCACTTAAATGAAATTTTAAATTTTAAAATTGAAAGTTCTAAAACTGGTTTAGATGCATTAATTCAAAATAAAAGTGGCTGGAGAATTACCGAAGAAGTTCTCGAGATAGCAACTCATGGACTAAAAAAAAGAAAAGAATTTAATCTCAGTGGTGAAGATGAAACTTTATTTTTAGGGTATTTATTTAATATTTTAAACACTAAACAGGTAACAGCTTCCAAGATATTAAATAGTTTTAATGATGATTGGGGTAAGGATTTTAAAAAACTTTATGAAGAGTTATCTTTTTAGTTAACTTGAAGCAGTTCCACCTACAGTTAGATTATTTACAAGCATAGTTGGTTGCCCAACACCCACCGGCACACTTTGGCCAGCTTTGCCACAAGTACCAATACCAGTATCCATTGCACTATCATTTCCAACCATTGAAACTCTTTTTAAAACATCTGGACCATTGCCAATAAGAGTTGCACCCTTTATTGGTTGCTCAACTTTACCATCAACAATTTTGTATGCCTCGGTACATGAAAATGTAAATTTTCCACTAGTAATATCTACTTGGCCACCACTGAAATCAACAGCATAAACGCCATTTTTAACAGTTTTTATAATTTCTTCTGGAGTTTTATTTCCTGACATCATGTAAGTATTTGTCATTCTTGGCATTGGTGCATGAGCATAACTCTCACGCCTTCCATTGCCTGTAGGACTAACTCCCATTAATTTTGAATTATGTCTATCTTGCATGTAACCAGTTAGAATTCCATTTTCAATTAGAGTAGTACAATTTGTTGGAGTTCCTTCATCGTCTATACTTATTGATCCACGTCTAGAATCAATAGTTCCATCGTCGACGATTGTTACTGAATCGTGGGCAATTTTTTCACCCATTAAGCTTGAAAAAGCCGAAGTTTTTTTTCTATTAAAATCACCTTCTAAGCCATGACCTATCGCTTCATGGAGAAGAATACCTGGAAAGCCTGGACCCAAGACAACATCCATTTCACCCACTGGAGAATCTATTGATTGAAGATTAACTTCTGCTTGAGCTAAAGCTCCGTCTACTTGTTTTTGCCAATAATCTTCTTCTAAAAACTTTTGGTAATCTACTCTCCCTCCAACTCCCATTCTTCCTGTTTCTTGTCTTCCATTTTTTTCTAAGACTACAGAAATACCAAGACGTACAAGGGGTCTTATGTCTTCAACGAAAACGCCATCTGGTCTGTATATTCTTACAACTTGCCATTCACCGCTAAGAGATGATGACACTTGCTTAACCAGTGGATTTCTTGCTCTTGCATACCTATCAATTTCCTCAAGAGTTTTAATCTTATTTTCAAAATTCACTGAATTAACAGGGTTTAAATCTGTATAAAGTTTTTTATTTGTTCGAGTAAAATTCGAATTAAAACTTCCATTATTATTCTTAGTTATAAAACTTACAGTGTCACTAGCTTTTTTTAATGATTTAGCATCAATATCAGATGAGTGCGCATAACCCGTTGCCTCTCCAGCAATAGCACGTAAACCAAATCCTTTTGATACATCAAATGAAGCACTTTTTAATTTTTGATCATCAAAAACAAAACTCTCACTTTCACAATATTCGAGAAATAATTCACCATCATCAGCCTTGTGAAGAGAATCATTAACAATACTGTTAATAGAGCCAGATGTTAAATCACTATCACTAAAGAAAAGGTCTTCAGTGCTAATGTTCGTTAAATCTTCACTCTTTTTAATTTTATCGCTCATATTATTTATATAGTTTAAAAATTAGCCAAATTTGATTAAAAATTGCGTCATTCTGTCGCAAAAAAATATCTATTAAATTAATTATTTATGTCATTAATATTGCTATTGCAATTGACTAAAATAGCTATATTTACCTAGTAAATCAAGATTAGAATATGAAATTATTTTTAAAAATTTTAACATTACTATTTATTAGTTCAAATATTGTGTCTGCAGAGAACTTACCAACAGACTGGCAGTTAGGTTTTCAAGAACCAGCAACCGATCTAATGGCAGATGTAATAAATTTTCACACTTATATTTTGTTGCCAATTATAACTGCTATCTCCGTTTTTGTTCTGGGACTTCTATTGTATATTTATTATAGATTTAATAGTGTCAGAAATCCAGTTGCATCAACAACAACTCATAATACTTTGATTGAAATACTTTGGACAGTTATTCCGGTTGTTTTATTGATTATTATTGCAATCCCATCTTTTAGAATTTTATATGTTTCAGAAACAATCCCAGAATCAGATATTACTATTAAAGCTACAGGCAATCAGTGGTACTGGAGTTATGAATATCCAGATTATGGCGACTTTGTAATAGATGCAAATATGCTTGACGATAGTGAATTATCGGATCCAAAGTTAAGGTTGCTAGAAACAGACACTCAAATTGTTGTGCCAGTTAATAAGGTTGTTAAGCTCTTAATTACTTCAGATGATGTTTTGCACTCTTGGACCATTCCAGCTTTTGCTGTTAAAATGGATGCGGTTCCAGGAAGAATAAATGACACTTGGTTTAAAGTAAATAAAGAAGGTATTTACTATGGACAATGTTCTGAGCTTTGTGGACCAAGACATGCATTTATGCCAATAAATGTTAAAGTGGTGTCACAAGAAGAATTCGATCAATGGATAGAGTTTGCTAAAGAAGAGTATGCCTCACTAGAGACAACTCAAATTAAGTTAGCTGCTAAATAATTAAGGAGAAAATAATGGTAGATATTACACCTGATACTATAGATCATACACACGATCATCACCCAACTGGTTGGAGAAGATATTTATACTCTACAAACCACAAAGATATAGGAACATTATATTTAATTTTTGCAATAGTTGCTGGTGTAATTGGTGGCGCAATGTCAGTTGTAATGCGTATGGAATTAATGTACCCGGGCGATGGAATTTTAGGCGGCGATCATAATCTTTATAATGTTTTGGTTACAAATCATGGCTTAATAATGATCTTCTTTATGGTTATGCCTGCAATGATAGGTGGTTTTGGTAATTGGATTGTACCTTTGATGATTGGTGCACCTGACATGGCTTTCCCAAGAATGAACAATATATCTTTTTGGCTATTACCTGCTTCTTTTATACTTTTGCTTTCCTCATTATTTGTTGAGGGAACTGCTGGTGGACAAGGTGTTGGCGGTGGATGGACACTTTACCCTCCTTTATCTTCATCTATTGGAGCTCCAGGTCCTGCAGTTGACTTGGCTATTTTTTCACTTCACATAGCTGGTGCATCTTCAATTTTAGGTGCTATTAACTTTATCACTACTATATTTAATATGCGTGCCCCTGGAATGACACTTCACAAAATGCCCTTGTTTGTTTGGTCCATTTTAGTAACGGCTTTTTTATTACTACTATCCTTACCAGTATTAGCTGGTGCAATCACTATGCTTTTAACCGATAGAAACTTTGGTACAGCTTTTTTTGCAGCAGAAGCTGGAGGTGATCCAGTACTTTTCCAACATCTATTTTGGTTCTTTGGTCACCCTGAAGTTTATATTTTAATATTACCTGGCTTTGGAATTATAAGTCACGTTGTTTCAACTTTTTCAAAGAAACCAATATTTGGTTATTTGGGTATGGCATATGCAATGGTATCTATTGGTTTCCTTGGTTTCATTGTATGGGCACATCATATGTATACGGTTGGAATGAGTGCGGATATTAAGGCGTATTATGTTTTTGCAACAATGGTTATTGCAGTACCGACTGGAATTAAAATATTTTCTTGGATCGCAACCATGTGGGGTGGTTCGGTAGAACTTAAAACTCCAATGTTATGGGCAATGGGCTTTATATTTTTATTTACGGTAGGTGGTGTAACAGGTGTTGTTTTAGCCAATGCAGGAATTGATCATTCATTACATGATACATATTATGTAGTTGCTCACTTTCACTATGTTCTTTCAATGGGTGCTGTATTTGCAATATTCGCAGCTTTTTATTATTGGTTTGGCAAAATGTTTGGAAAAAATTATTCAGAGTGGCTTGGTAAACTTCACTTTTGGCTAACTTTTATTGGGGTTAATATTGTATTTTTCCCACAGCATTTTTTAGGCCTTGCTGGAATGCCAAGAAGATATGCTGATTACCCAGATGCTTTTGCTGGTTGGAATTATATTTCTTCAATCGGATCTTATCTCTCTTCTGTTGGACTTTTAGTATTTTTTGTCATGTTAATTCATGCATTTATCAAGAACGAACAATGTGCAGATAATCCTTGGGGTGAAGGTGCGGATACACTGGAATGGACATTGTCTTCTCCACCACCATTTCACCAGTTTGAAGAATTACCTGTTATCAAGTAATATAGGAGACAATTTTGTCACATATAACAGCTCTAGAGCAAGATGAAGGCAAACGATCTATGAATAGTTTTGTCTTTACACTTAAGTCTTATTTTTCTCTTCTTAAGCCAAGAGTGATGTCACTCTCTATATTTACTAGTTTTGTTGCAATGGTTATTGCTCCAGGTGAAGTGTCATTAACTTCTAGTGCTTTAATTATCTTTGCAATTTCAATTGGATCAGGTGCCTCAGGAGCATTAAATATGTGGTATGAAAGAGATACCGATAAACTAATGACCAGGACAATGGATCGAGCAATTCCAGCTGGAATTATTGCACCTAATCATGCCTTAACATTTGGAACAGTACTATCAATCATATCTATTGTTATTTTATATTATGCTTCAAATTTATTAGCTGCATCACTATTAGCCTTAACAATTGTGTACTATGTCCTTGTTTATACTGTCTGGCTAAAAAGAAGAACTCCACAAAACATTGTAATAGGTGGTGCAGCTGGTGCTTTTCCGCCAATGATTGGGTGGTCAGCAATAGCTGGAACTCTTTCTTATGAGCCTTTAATAATATTTACAATTATCTTCTTATGGACTCCTCCACATTTTTGGGCGCTAGCTCTTTATCGTTCGGGAGAATACAAAAAAGCTGGAATTCCAATGATGCCAGTTATTGTTGGTCCTGAAAGAACGTTAAATATGATTGTTACTTATAGTATTATATTATTTCCAGTAACAATTAGCCTTGGTTTATTTTACTCTTATTTTTATACAATTTCTGCAACAGCTTTAAGTGTTATATTTGTCTATCTGTCTCTAAAATTAAAAAATACTCCTGTAGATGATAAAGATTTTGAAAAAAAAGCGCAGCAATTCTTTTATTTTACGATTATTTTTTTATTTAATATATTTGCAATCTTATTAATTGATAGCGTGGTAATGTAAATGGTAGATAAAAAAACAAAAAAGAAAAATATTTATACTGCTTTATTCTTAGCAAGTTTAATGGTTATTTTTTTTCTTTATACAATCTATAAAATTTCAAATATGGCTTACCCATCATGAAATATAAGTTAATAAATTATATTTCTGATAAGAACAATCGTGTGGCTATGAGCCTTTTAACCCTAGTGTTTGCAATGCTTCTTTTGGCGTATGCTTCAGTGCCACTATATAATCTATTTTGTAAAGTGACTGGATTCGGAGGGACACCTAACATCACACAAATTGAGAGTGATTATGTTTTAGATAAAACTATTGAAGTAAGATTTGATGCTAATGTTTCATCAGATTTAAATTGGGATTTTTACCCTGAGAGAAAAACTTTTGATCTTAAAATAGGGGCAGATTATACAGCTAATTATATAGCAAAGAATAATTCTGATACTGCAATTAGTGGCACTGCATCATTTAATGTAAGTCCTAACGATGCAGGGAAATATTTTAGTAAATTAGAATGCTTTTGCTTTAATGAGCAGTCTCTTAAACCAGGAGAAGAAAAAGTAATGCCAATCAATTTTTATATTGATCCAGAAATAGTTAATGATAAATTCATAGGTGATTTATCCGAGATAACTTTATCCTATACCTTTTATGAAACATCTGATAACAAGAATTTATGAGTTCAAATAATCCAAAAGGACACGATTACCATTTAGTTGACCCAAGTCCATGGCCGCTATTAGCATCTATAGGAGCATTAATATTATGTTTTGGCGCTGTAATCTATTTTAGAACTGATAACGCGTGGACTATGGTTATCGGTTTGCTAGCCGTTATATATGTTGCATTTATGTGGTTCAGAGACATCATAATTGAGGGAGAAAAAGACGGTCACCATACGCTGGTTGTGCAACTAGGTTTAAGATATGGGATGACACTTTTTATTGCATCTGAAGTAATGTTTTTTGTTGCTTGGTTCTGGGCTTATTTTAATGCAAGCTTATATCCAACTGAGCAAATTGGTTCTACTTGGCCACCATTGGATATTGAGCTATTAGATCCATGGCACATTCCATTAATTAACACTTTAATTTTGCTTTTATCTGGTACTTCAGTAACTTGGGCGCACCATGCGCTTCAAGAAGGACATAGAAAAGAGGTTATTCAAGGCTTGATAATTACAGTAGTCTTAGGAGTAATATTTTCGGGATTCCAAGCGTACGAATATATGCATGCACACTTTGATTTTGCTGGGCATATTTATGGGGCAACTTTTTTTATGGCAACGGGTTTTCATGGTTTTCATGTAATAATTGGTACTATATTTCTTGCTGTATGTTTAGGTAGAGCAATGGTTGGGCACTTTAAGCCGGACCATCACTTTGGATTTGAAGCTGCTGCATGGTATTGGCATTTTGTAGATGTTGTTTGGCTATTTTTATTTGCATCTATATATGTATGGGGCTCATATTAAAGAGTTAATCTTTGATAAAAAACTTAACATTTCATTCTTTATTTTTATGCGCATTAGTCTCTCTTGTGTATTTAGGCTACTGGCAATTACATAGATTAGAATGGAAAACAGAACTTCTTAGTACAATCAAAGATGGTCAAATAGAAGACTATATTGAATATCCATTTGAAATAAAAAATAATGATTTCTCTTATAAAAAATCTTATATATCAGGAAAATTAGATCATTCTAAAGAGTTACATTTTTTTAATATTAATTCATATGGGCAGTCAGGTTACAATATTATTGTGCCATTGCTCACTAAAGAAAAAACAGTATATATTGATTTAGGATGGACTAACTTTACAAATATTAATTCTAAGAAATTCATGTTCAGGTCTCTAGATGGTGAACTTGATTTTAAAGGCATACTAATATATTCAAAAGAAAGACGAGCATTCTCTCCTGAGCCAGATACTATTAAGAACAGTTGGTACTTAATGAATATTGAAGAAATGGATCAATACACAAATTTAAATAGTGAAAAGTATATCTTTAGAGTTCTTGAACAAGAATATTACTCAGATTTATTAAATGAGTTTACAGCTATAAATATTCCAAATAATCACTTACAATATGCCATCACATGGTTCGCTTTAGCACTTTCTATAGCGGGCATGTACATAATTTATATTTATAAAAATATTTTAAAAAAATGAAATATCTAAGTACTAGAGGTGGTGAAAAAGATCTTACATTTAAAGATATACTATTTTCAGGACTAGCTTCAGATGGAGGCCTATATGTTCCTGATGAGTGGCCACAAATTGATTATAATGCTTTAAAAAAAATTGATAGTTATTCTGAATTGGCGTTAGAAATTATATATCCATTTATTGGAGAAGATATTAAAAAGTCAGAGCTTAAAAGCCTAATAGATAACGCTTATGCAAAATTTAGTAAGAGTAAAATAATTACATTCAAAAACCTTAAACAGAGAGAACACATAGTTGAGTTGTTTAATGGTCCTACGCTAGCATTTAAGGATTTTGCAATGCAACTTATAGTTCCTATTTTTGACTATTACCTGTTACAAGAAAATAAAAAACTAAACTTAATAGTAGCAACTTCAGGTGATACTGGGTCAGCAGCAATTAATGCAGTACATCAAAGTTCAAAAATTAATATCTTTTGTTTATTTCCAAAAGGGAGGATTTCTGATTTTCAAAAAAAACAAATGACTACAGTACATGGCGATAATATTTTTCCAATTGAAGTAGATGGAACATTTGATGATTGTCAAAATATAGTTAAATCAATTCTTGTAGATAGAGACTTTTCGGAGGAATTTTCAATAGCTGCAGTAAATTCAATAAACTGGTCTAGAGTAATGATTCAAATTGTTTATTATTTTTATACATTAATTAATAATAATATTTCTGAGGATGAGATAATAAATTTTTCCGTACCAACTGGAAATTTTGGTGATATTTATGCTGGTTATGTGGGCATAAAAATGGGTTTACCAGTAAATAAATTAATTATTGCAACTAATGAAAATGATATTTTAGATCGCTTTATTAATTCTGGCAGTTATTCAATAGAAGGTGTTACTAAGACAACTAGTCCAAGTATGGATATTGCAATAGCCAGTAATTTTGAGCGTTTATTGTTTGATTTGTTACAAAAATCAAGTGTAATGACGTCTGAAAAAATGAATGAATTAAAAAACAATAGATCATTTAGTGTAACCAAGGAACAGTCTAATTTGGTAAAAAAAACATTTTCATCAAAAAAAATTAATCAAAATGAAGTTAATGATTTAATCAAAGAAACTTATAAAGAATTTAATTATATAATGGATCCTCATACAGCTATTGGACTTGGAGCCTCAAGAGTATTAAATGAAAGAGGCGATAATAATTTTATTTTAGGAACAGCACATCCAATTAAATTTTCAGATACAGTTGAAAAAGCAATAGGGCATCCAATGCAATCTACTAATGAGTTTTTTGAAATGTATAAAAATGAAGAAAAATTTTATAGTTTTATGAATTCAGCTGAAGAAGTTAGAAAAGTTATTAAAGATAATTATTCTAAATAATAATCAATGTCCTTTCTAAATGCATATAGCCTAAAGAAAAACCTATTTGAAATTGCAGGTCAAAAAGTAATACTGCGACCACCGCAATATAATGATTGGAGGACTTGGGCTGATGAAAGAAAGAAAAATGAATTATATTTACAGCCTTGGGAACCTTTATGGTCTATCAATGAATTAGAACGAAGCTCATTTGTAAAAAGAGTTAGAATGTTTGAAAGACTTTCACACAATGATCAAGCGTACTCTTTTTTAATATTCAAGTCTGACAATGAAGATTTTATTGGAGAAGTTAATATTAGCAATGTCCAGAGGGGAATAATTCAATCTTGTGCGATTGGTTATTGGATTGCAAAAGATTGTGAAGGCAAAGGTATGATGAGTGAGTCTCTAGAATTAGTTAAAAAATTTATTTTTAATGAACTAAAGTTACATCGTATTGAAGCAGCTTGCTTACCTCATAATAAGCCATCATTAAAAGTACTTTTAAAAAATGGATTTATTAAAGAAGGCACAGCACGTAAATTATTGAAAATAAACGATAAATGGCAAGATCATACTGTGCTTTCTTTCATAGTGGATGATTTTAAAAAATTAAAATAATTCAATTTCTCCATCACCATCATCAACAAAAAAATCTTCTAGTGGTTTTGCATCAGGTGTTGCAAGATATTCATCTAAATTAGTCTTACCAGAAGCAACTATCGTACTATCATCTACGCACATGTTTCCTGTAAATTTTTTAGAGTCTTGAGTAAGAATTATATATGCAGCATCTCCCATAATTTCTGGTTTACGACATTGACTTAAACCTTTGTCGGCAAGTGTTGCACCTAGAATATTTCTTACAGCAGATGTATCAATCATAGTTCGAGGCCATAAGGAGTTTACTGCAATACCATGTGGCTTAAGTTCTTCCGACATTCCTAAAGTGCACATGCTCATACCATATTTTGCCATTGTATATGCAACATGTGGCTTAAACCATTTAGATGCCATATTAAGTGGAGGTCCAAGATTAAGTATGTGTGGATTTTCGGATTTTTTAAGATGAGGAATACAAGTTTTTGATACCATAAAAGTACCTCTAGTATTTATATTATGCATTAAATCGTATCTCTTCATTTCTGTATGTAGAGTAGACGATAAATTTATTGCACTCGCATTATTAATGCAGATATCTATACCACCAAATGTTTTTACAGCCTGTTCAACTGCAGCATTTACTTGATCTTCAAATCTAATATCAGTCTTAATACCAATTGCATCACCACCAGCTTCTTTTAATTCTTCAGCAGCAGTGTGTATTGTTCCAGGTAGTGTAGGGTGGGGTGTATCTGTTTTTGCAGCAATTACAATATTAGCACCATCCTTTGCTGCTTTTTTAGCAATCTCAAATCCTATTCCACGAGTTGCCCCAGTTATAAATAATGTTTTTCCAGATAAGTTTTTCATATTATTTTCCTTAATTTTAGTTTGATTTAGTATTTATGCATTTCCACCAAAAGATGCTAAATAAGTTACATTAACGCCTAAATTAGAAATACTTTTATTCCATTTTTTACTTGATTCACAATCAAATATAAATTTTTTTGATGCATCAGCTATTAGCCATTCATTGTCAGCTATTTCTTGCTCAAGTTGCCCAGCTTCCCAACTGGCGTAGCCAAATAAGACTATTTTGCTACCTGGGTTTTCTTGTTTACCCATATTTTCTAAAACATTAGTACTAGTTGAAAGTTTTATATCAGGAGTAATTGATTGAGTAGTTTCTTCAGTGTAATCATTTGAGTGAAGAACAAAACCTTTAGTTATATCAACAGGACCACCTAAGAAAATATCTAGATTGTAATCATTATCTTTTATCTTCTTTAATCCCAAATCTTCTGAAAGTTCATTTAAATTTATTTTTTTTAATGGCTTATTGAGAATTAAACCAAAAGCCCCCTCGGCATCATGATTATAAATAAAAATAACTGAATTTTTAAACCTATCATCAGGCATGTGAGGCATTGCAATTAATAGCTTGCCTGTTATATATGTTTGCTGGATACTATTCATAATCAAGTTAAATATAAGGTAAATTATAATTAATTACCTAGAAAGAATGAAGACATGACAATAAAAGTTGGTGATAAGATAACTAATGAGCCTTTAACAATTCCCTCAAAAGAAAAAGGGGCGGCGCCATTAAATTTAGAGGAATTTTCAAAAGGAAAGAAGATAGTTCTATTTGCTGTTCCCGCAGCATTTAGTCCAACCTGCTCCCAAACACATTTACCAGGTTATATTGAAAATCATGATAAATTTAAAGAAAAAGGAATTGATGAAATAATTTGTGTATCAGTGAATGACAACTTTGTCATGAACGCATGGGCTGTAGATCAGAAATCAGAAGATAAGGTAATTCTTGCTGCCGACGGAAGTGCTAAGTTTACCAAAGCAGTTGGAATGGATGCTGACTTGGAAGTATTTGGTTTAGGCGTAAGATCTAAAAGATATTCAATGCTAATTGAAGACTCTGTTGTCAAAAGCATTAACGTCGAAGGTAAGCCAGGACAAGCAGAAGATAGTGGTGCTGCAAAAATGCTTGAAATTATAGGATAGTTAAATTGCTGAAGTGGCTAGATAGTCAGCTCTTTCATTACCTAAATTTCCATCATGACCTTTAACCCAAACCCAGTGTATTTGGTGGAAATGTACAAGTTTATCTAATTCGATCCACAAATCTTGATTTTTAACCGCTTTTTTTTGTGCTGTTTTCCATCCATTTTTTTTCCAATTTTCAATCCATTTGCTTGACCCATCCATGACATATTTTGAATCTGTATAGAGATTTAAATTGGTTTTACTCGTAAATGAATTTAGTGCTTCAATAACTGCTTTAAGCTCCATTCTATTATTAGTAGTATCTTCTTCTCTTCCAGATAGTTCAGTAACTAAACCAGCATTGTCAATATAAGCGCCCCAACCACCTGGACCTGGATTTCCAGAGCAAGCGCCATCAGTATAAATGTTAATTATATTATTAGAGTCCATATTCACTTACATTTTTGACTGTTTGATGAAACTTAAGCTTTTCATAATATTCTTTTGGATCTTTGGTGGATACTAAGTCATTTTTGTTATGATGAATTTTATCATAAAGCCTTGTTAATAAGAATCTTAAAGCAGCTGCTCTAGCTAATGTAGGCAGAGCTTTTAGTTCATCTGCGCTTATCTTCCTGATAGAATTATACTGGTGTAAGAATGATTTTGCCTTTGAAACATTAAATTCATTATTTCTTTCAAAACACCAGGCGTTGATACAAATAGCTAGCTCATATGCATAATAATCATTGCAGGCAAAATAAAAATCAATAATTCCAGATAGTTGATCTTCTATAAAAAAGACATTGTCAGGAAAAAGATCAGCATGAATAATTCCCGATGGAAGATTAAATGGTATTTCATCCTTAAGATAATCATATTCGTTATTTATTATAGATATTAAATTATCATACTCTTTTAAATTAAGTTTATTAATCTCAATAACTAATTTATTAAGATCTTTAATACCAAGAGTATTATCTCTTTTAATTTCAAGTTTATTTGATGCAAGGTGAAACTTAGCTAAGTTTTCACCCAACTCTCCACAATGCTTAGGCGCAATTTTTTTAATAGATATTCCATTAAGAAAAGAAGTTATCACAGCAGGTTTATCTTTTATGAAATTATATAACTTATTTGATTTGTCTTTTATTACTTGAGGACATTTAATTTCATTATCATTTAAGTGATTCATGAGATTAAAAAAGAACGGTAAATCATTTTCATCTGTTCTTTTTTCAAAAATAGTAAGAATGTATTTAGCACTATTGCCTTCTAAAAGAAAATTAGAATTTTCCACACCTTCTTTTATGCCAGTGAATTTTACAATCTCTTCGATATTATAAAGAGCTAGAAATGAATCTAGTTCGTTCTTATTTATGTCTGTATAAACTGCCATTAGACACTTATAGCGTATGTTTTATTGAGTTGGAATGAAGTTTTAATAAAACTAAATTGATTAGATTTTTAGCTTATCTAGGTCTTTTAGACTATCAGCAAAGATCTGATCTGACTTCCCAGAAGAGATTTTTTCGGAAACAAGTTTCTCTGCTGAATTAATAGACTGATCAATAATAGTTTTACCAATCCTAGACATTGCTTGAATTTCTGCTTGATTAATTTTTTCAATTGACTGCGCTTCTTGACGTTTAATGATCTCTTTACTTTTTATGAGAGCTGAGCTTTCGTAAGCATTGGCTCTTTCTTTTGCAGCAGCAATGATTGAAACAGCTTCTTGTTCAGCAGCCTCTTTTTTTCTTTGATATTCAGCTAATAAAGAATTGGCTTCCTCTTTTAACTCGATGGCATCACTTAATTCTTTTTTCACTCTTTCAATTTGATCATCAAGCAGTTTTGTAATCATTGATGGTGCTTTTAAGTAGATAGCTATCCCTATAAATATTAAAAATGCAACTAGTGTCCATGATGCTGGTTGTGAAAAAAATTCCATACTATTAATTTAAATACTTTCTTATTTCTTCTTCACTAATTTTTTGATCAATAAATTTCTCAACGATAGATTGAGTTGTTTCTATTGTTTTGGCTTTTATTTCATCAATAGCTTCAGTTTCTTTTTTTTCTAAAGCTAATTGAGATTCTTCTATCAATTTTCTTATCTTCTCATCAGTTTCTCTCTTAGATGAATCAATTTTCTTATCTATATCTGATTTAGTATTTGTATAGATTGATGATGCCTCTAGATTACTATTTGTAATCTTAGCTTCGTACTCTTCTAAAATAGACTTGGCTTCAGTTTTAAGTTGTTCTGCATCATTTAAATCCATTGATACTTTGTCTTTACGTTCTTCTACTGTTGTTCTTAGCTGTGGTATGGCAATCTTCCACATGAATATATATAGCACTCCAAAAGTTATAATCAGCCAAAAAATCTGAGATGGATAGCTGCCAATATCCATTTGTGGCAAACCACCACCTTGACCTGCAGCAAATGAATTTGCTGACCACATAGTCAAGATGGCACTAGTTGAAATTTTAATATAACTCATAAGTCTTTATCTATTTGTTAGGTATTATCCAAACAAGATTAAAAAGGCTATAACTAGGGCAAATAATGCAATCGCCTCAACTAAAGCAAATCCAAGTAGTACTTGGCCAAATGCTTGCTGTTGAACAGATGGGTTTCTAAAGATACCTGCTATATATGCTCCAAATACAGTTCCTAGTCCAATACCAGGTCCTGCCACTCCAATTGTTGCTAATCCTGCTCCAATTAGTTTTGCTGCTTCTACTTCCATTTTTCTTCCTTTCGTTTTTTATAATTAATTAATATCTTTAATGATGCGGATGTAGTGCATCATTCAAATAAATGCATGTTAGTATTGTAAATATGTAAGCTTGTAAAAAAGCTATAAAAGTTTCAAGTGCATAGATGGCAACGAGACCAGCTAAAGGTATTATGCCAAAAAATCCCATCATTACAATGAAGCCAGCAAAAATCTTGATGATGCTATGTCCAGCAAGCATGTTAGCCATTAGACGCACTGAAAGTGCCACAGGCCTAGATAGATAAGAGATAATTTCGATTGGTATAATTATAGGAGCCATATAAATAGGTACTCCACTAGGATAAAACATTTTTAGATAGCCAAATCCATTCTTTGCAAAACCTAAAACGGTAACGCCAATGAAAATTAAACCTGCGAATGCAAAGGTTACTGCAAAATGACTTGTTACGGTAAATGAATAGGGAACTAGTCCAATTAAGTTACAGAAAAAAATAAACATAAATAAAGAAAACACAAAAGGAAAAAAAGCTCTTCCCTGATCACCAACATTTGTTCTTAATAAATCAGCAATAAACTCATATGAGAGTTCACACATAATCTGAAATCTATTTGGAATTATCGATCTTTTGGAAAGACCTAACATAAAAAAGAACATAATAGCTATTGTAGATATGACCATAAATTGAGATGAATTCGTAAAAGAAATATCTACCCCTCCAATTTGAATATCTGCAATCTTAGTTATTACAAACTGGTGAATTGGATCAATTAAATTTGGTGTTTTTTCAGCGGCCATTGTTGTATTTTTTAGTTATTTTGCATGGATTTTGCAACCCTAAAAACATTTAATATTCCTGCCAAACTTCCGAGTAAAAAGAAGATAATTGTGAATAAAGGCCTAGTACTAAAATAGTTATCAAGAATCAAGCCAATCCCAAGACCAATGGCCATAGCTGCGACAATTTCTACCGCCAATTTCATTACTTGTCCAAGTGGGGAGGGCTTAATATTTGGTGAATTTTTCTCAGCTATATGATCTTTGGCAGCATCGATTCTTTTTTCTAAATTTTTAAGTTTTATTTTTTCTTCTGGCATTAAGCAACGGCGCCAATTTCCTCAGCACGCTTTAAATCTACAGATACTATTTGACTTACACCTCTTTCAGCCATGGTAACCCCAAATAATCTATCCATTCTAGACATGGTTAAGGCATGGTGAGTTATAATCATAAATTTAGTTTGAGTTTTAGCGCTAATATCGTCTAGTAAGTTACAGAATCTCTCAACATTAGCATCATCTAAGGGTGCATCAACTTCATCCAATACACAAATTGGTGATGGGTTTGTAAGGAAAATTGCAAAAATTAAAGACATAGCTGTTAAAGCTTGCTCACCTCCTGAAAGTAAAGACATTGATTGCAATTTTTTACCTGGAGGACTTACCATCATTTCAAGTCCAGCATCGAGAGGGTCATCTGCATCAACTAGTTCAAGATGAGCTTTACCACCATTAAATAGTTTAACAAAAACATCCTTAAAATGATTATTTACTGTATCAAAGGCTTTTAGTAATCGAGCTCGCCCTTCTTTATTTAATTCCTCAATAGATTCTCTCATCTTCTTAATTGCAGCATCTAACTCATTTTTTTCTGTGCTCATAGTTTCTAACTCATCATCTATCTCTTTTGTCTCTAAATCCGCTCTTAAATTGACAGCACCCATTGTCTCACGTTGTTGTTTTAGTCTATCTAGCTTAGCTTCGTTTCTATCCATATTAAATCGCATTGCCTCCAAGTCATCTGTAATTTCTAACTTTTGAATTATATTTTGAGGTTTGCAATAAAACTTTTCTTGAGATTCTTCGTCTAATTCTTTTAATCTTGATTCAGCAAGTTCTTTTGTAGCTTCTGTTCGTCCTTTTGACTCTCTAATATTAGCAAGATCATTTTGAGCACTTCTTAAGCTACCTTCAATTTTTTTTAATTCATTATCAGCTTCAGCAAGTCTGTCAGCTGCAAATTGTCTTTCAGTTTCAGCAAAGCCTTTAGTCTCAATTAATTGACCTCTGCGCTGAGCAATTTCTTCAGGACGACTAGAAATCTTTTTTAACTCTTCTTCTGATTTCTTTTTTCTTAAAGTAAGTTCTTCAATATGTTCATTTGCAGATTTTATAGATTTATTAAGTCTTTGGAATTCATAAGTCCAATCACTATATTTTTGTTCAATATCTTTTTGTCTTAGCTTTTCTCTTAGTTCCAATGATAGCGTTGCTGCATCTTTGGCATCATTGCTAGCCTTTTCGTAAGCTGTCTTTGCCTTATTAGAAATCTCTTCAGCCTCAGATACTTTTTGAGATATTTCACTTAAACTTGCGTAAAATTTATCAGTAAATATTTTTGTCCAGTTTGATGTATCATCATATCCTTCAACTTCTTTAAGAGTTGATTGCTTAGACATTATGTTTTCATTCGAAACTATTGTTCTTTGCCAGTCATCTCTTTTTGAGTTTTTAATTGTATTATATTGTTCTATATTTTTTTCTAAGTCAGCAATTTGAACTTCAAGTTGATCTTTTTCTTCTTTCAAGGAATCTATTTTTTCATTATCCACTTCATGAATACCTTGATCGTTATCAGTATGATTTTTCTTAGCATTTAAAATTTCAAGATCTTTTGAAGCATCCTTTAGTTGAAATTGCTCTCTCTCAAAATCACCTATAATTTGTTGGATTGTTCTTTCTAGATTATTCTTTGCTTCCTTTATTCTTTCTTCTTCATGATCTAAGGATTCTCGTTCAAGATTAATCCTATTAAGTTTAGCTGCTGCTTCAATTTCTTTCTCTCGCAAGGGTTGAATTTTTTCATTAGCTTTTGCC
Source organism: uncultured Pelagibacteraceae bacterium (assembly GCA_905182145.1). GTDB lineage: Bacteria > Pseudomonadota > Alphaproteobacteria > Pelagibacterales > AG-422-B15 > CACCCN01. The sequence goes on along the minus strand of CAJJAN010000003.1, from coordinate 39,136 downwards.
TGACTTGTTGTAGCTTGAGTTACTTCTAGTGTATATTTTCGAATCTCAGATTCACTTGACTGTAAATTCTCATTAGATTTTTCAAAAGATTCTTTTAAATTGTACCACTTAAGATACATCACAACGCCTTCGAGACGGTTTATCTCAGAAGATATTGTTTTATATGTTTCTGCCTGCTGTGCTTGCTTTTTTAGATTAGTTATTTGAGAGTTAAGCTGTCTCATTATATCTTTAAGTCTCTGTAAGTTTGTTTCTGCGGCTTTAAGTTTTAACTCTGCTTCATGCCGTCTAGAGTGCAGACCAGAAATACCCGCAGCTTCTTCTAATACAGCTCTTCGATCAATAGGCTTTGCATTTATTAGAGCGCCAACTCTACCTTGACTTATTAAAGATGGAGAATGGGCTCCAGTTGAAAGATCTGCAAATAGCCTTTGAACATCTCTAGCTCGCACTTCTTTACCGTTAATTCGATACTCAGATCCACGGTCTTTTTCAATCTTTCTCTTAATTTGTATTTCTTCTTCTTCATTAAATTCTGCGGGAGCAGTTCTATCTTTGTTATCTAGAGATATTGTTACTTCTGCATTATTTCTAGCAGGCCTATCTGATGTTCCAGAAAATATTACATCTTCCATTCCTGTGCTTCTCATACTCTTAGGAGAAGTTTCACCCATACACCATCGTAATGACTCAACAACATTTGACTTGCCACATCCGTTGGGACCAACTATGCCCGTAAGACCCTCTTCAATAGTTATTTCAGTTGGGTCAACAAAAGACTTAAAGCCAGTAACTTTTATTTTTTTAAATTTCATATCTAATTAAGATAACCTTCTAGCAGTTCATCAATTCTATCAGCAGATAAACTTCCAGCATACAGATCACCATTTATTAAAAATGATGGAGTTGAATTAACTTGATGCTCTTTGACTGCATCAATACGACTTTTTAATATAAAATTTGTAATCTCTTCATTTTCTAGACAAGATTTATAATCTTCACTTGAAACTCCAAATAGTGCAGCCTGCTTTGTAAGTGCGGCAGTACTATTTTCTAAAACTTTTTCTTGGTCACTAGTATCAATCCACTTGGATTGATTTTTTAGAAGTGTTTTATCCAATTTATGAAAGTTTTCTTTTGATGCACAATAAAGCAGTTTAAATGCATTTAGATCAACAGCATTTAATGGAAAAGGTCTTAATTCAAAACTAACTAGACCGGTATCAATGTACTTTTCTTTTAAATGAACAAAGCCGTTACTTGCAAATTCTGCACAATGACTACAAGTTAATGATCTATATTCTATGATGTTAACTTCAGCATCTATGTTGCCAATAATTATTGGTTCAACAAGATTGTTATTACTATCAAAGTTCCACTTATTTTTAGCAAGCACAGTAGTTGATGCTAAAAGAGAGAAAAAAATTAATATTCTTATAATGTAGTTCATTTGGCCGTTTATCTATATTTAGTGCTTTATGCGATGTTTAATGCACAATATGTTGAATATACTCAATTCTTGCATAATTATACAGTAGAATCTCAATCCTCTTAGATAATTATTGTAGATAAAATTGTGTCAGAAATTTAACTTTTTTTAACTTTATTTAATATTTTTTGAAAACTTGTTTGCAAACTTGGATGATCTGCAAGTTCTTTAAATCTATTAGAATCAATATGAACTTCTTCATCTAACTTGTTGTTATCATTTAATGTAAGAGAATCTATCTCCATGCGTTCTTGAATAATCTCTATTTTATTAATTGCTTTATATCCAAAAAAACCATTAATTTTCGACATGATCTTAGTTTGGTCATGTTCAATCGCAAAAGCAATAGTGGGGTCTACTTTTAATTGTAACGTGGCAGTATCTTTTAAGCTTACTTGTGATTTTTTGATTTTATTAGGTTTTGATAATTTATAGTACTCTTCTCCAACAATCTCTCTCCATGATTTTAAAAGCTCAATTTCAAAAAAACCTCTTTTTTTCAAAATTTTTTTTGCTTCTTCTGGAAGAAACTTGGATAATGAATTTAATCCGTAATGTCTTTTTTTATATACCATGAATACTAATTTAAAATTACCTTATCATGATCTTGAGCAATCTAAATTAATTTTTAGTAAAGATTTAAAGAAATGGTACCTTAAAAACTCAAGGCAACTACCATGGAGATGTAACAAAGAAGACCCCAATTATCCCTATAAAATCTTAGTTAGTGAATTTATGTTACAACAAACAGGAGTTAAGACAGTAATACCTTATTTTGAAAGGTTTATTGCTAAATGGCCAGATATTAAATCTTTAGCAAAAGCATCTGAAAATGAAATTTTAAAATATTGGCAAGGATTAGGGTATTATAGTCGAGGAAGAAACTTGCTTAAGTCAGCAAAAATAATTGATTTAGATTACAATGGTATCATTCCAAATAATTTAGATGACTTACTTTCTTTGCCCGGAATTGGATCGTATGCTTCGGCTGCAATTAGATCGATTGGATTTGATAAAAAAGCAACTGTCATAGATGGAAATGTTAAGCGAGTAATAGCAAGATTTTTTGCTCTCAGTGGAAAGCTTAAAGATAATGAAAAAGATATATCTTTATTGGCTAAATATTTAACTCCAAATAAAGGTAACGCAAACTATTCTCAAGCGATTATGGAGTTTGGGGCCTTAATATGTACACCAAGACAATCTAGTTGTAGTGATTGCATAGTGAGTCATGGTTGTTTATCTCTAAAACAGGGGCTTGTTTTAGAAATACCTGAAGCAAAAACTCAAACTAATAAAAAAAACTTAAGGTGCGCTTCTTTTCTGGCAATCGATAAGAATAATTTAGTGTTAATTGCTAAAAGAAAAAATGAAAGTCTGTTAAAAAATATGTGGCAGCTTCCATCTAGCGATTGGATTAATCAAAGTAATAATAAAAAACTTTTATCCCAAGCACCATTTAAAGCAAAATGGTCTGAAACTGGAAAAAAAATTAATTATAAATTCAGTCATATAAATTTACTAAATGAAACTTATACGGCAAATATAAGCCTTAAAATAGATTTGTTTGATAAGGACTTTAAATGGGTCAGTATAAAAGCATTACATAAATATCCACTAGTAACGCTCACAAAGAAAATTTTGTTAGATAATAATTTAATTTAGTTTAATTCTGATCGAATTTGTTGTCTAAGTAAATCAATTGGCTTTAATTCACCCTCAACATCAAAATGCCAAAATGTCCATCCATTACAGGCCTGGGCATCTTGAACTTGTGCACCAATTTGATGAATAGAACCAGTATTTTTATTATAAGCTATGGAACCGTCGGCCCTGACTTTTGCTTTATATTTTTTTGCTGAATCATAAAGATTATCACCAGGCTCAATTAATTTTCTTTCTACGAGCCACCCAAAAGGAACTCGCGGCTCAGCTTTTTTAGATGTAGTGATAGCTATAGAGTCATTATCATATGGAATGATTTTAGCTATTCGATTTTTTGCGAATGAAATATACTTAGCTTCTCTTTCAATACCTATGAAATTTCTACATAACCTTTTTGCCACTGCGCCAGTAGTACCAGTGCCAAAAAATGGATCTAAAATAGTATCTCCACGATTGGTTGAAGAAATGATTACTCTATGAAGTAATGACTCTGGTTTTTGAGTTGAATGAACTTTTTTTCCATTTTTATCTTTTAGTCTTTCATGACCATTACAAATAGGTAAAAACCAATCGGACCGCATTTGCGTATTTTCATTTAATGACTTCATTGCTTCATAATTAAATACGCATTTTTTAGAGTTTTTATTTTTTGAAGCCCAAATCATTGTTTCATGTGCATTTGTAAATCTTGTGCCTTTAAAATTTGGCATTGGGTTAGCTTTTTGCCAAATTATATCATTTAGTATCCAATATCCTAAGTCTTGAAGTATGTAGCCAATTCTAAATATGTTGTGATATGAGCCAATTACCCAAATTGTTCCATTGGGCTTTAATATTCTTTGGGCTTCTGTCAACCAAGCTCTTGAAAAATCATCGTAAGCTTTAAAACTTTCAAATTGATCCCATTTATCATTTACAGCATCAACCTTAGAAGAGTCAGGTCTAGATAATTCATTTTCAAGCTGAAGATTGTAAGGAGGGTCTGCAAAGATCACATCTATACTATTTTCAGGTAGCGATTTTAAGTGTTCAATCGTTTCACCGGGAAGAATTTGATTTAAAGGCAATGTATGATTTTTGACCGTTTTCATAAAAAATAATATGATTCATAATATTTTTTTGGTCAATAACTTAATGGACTCAATAAGTTACAAGATTTTCTTAATTCAACATGTTGTATATAGGGGCAAAAGTTTTACGATGGATAGGGGTTACCCCTAAATTATTAAGGGCTAAAAGGTGCTGCTTTGTTCCATATCCAGAATTTTTTTCCCAATAATATCCTGGGTATTGAATAGAAAGATCTTCCATTAATTTATCTCTATAAACTTTTGCAATAATTGAAGCTGCTGCAATTGATACGGACTTGCTATCGCCTTTTACTATCGGATACATTTTATATTCCAGGTCAGGTAATTTATTTCCATCTACTAATATTGATTTTGGTGCAATATTTAGCCCTAGGATAGCTCTCTTCATAGACAATAAGCTTGCTTGTAAAATATTTATTTTATCTATCTCTTCAACTGTTGCCATGCCTATTGCATAACTATGGTGGGAAATTAATTGTTCGTTAATAATAATTCTTTTTTTCTTAGAAAGTTTTTTTGAGTCATTAATGCCCTCGGGAATAATTTCTTTATTTAGAATGATAGCTGCAGATATAACGGGACCTGCAAGAGGACCTCTACCAACCTCATCTACGCCTATAATTGGAGACTCATAAGCTTCATCAAATTTGTAACTAGGTTCCAACTTATTTATTTATACTATCTCGAACATTTTGAAGATCTTCCCAAACATATTTTTTCTGTTTTTGTTGTCTTAATAAAAATGCTGGATGAAATGTAGGCATAGCTTGAATAATTTTTCCATTAATATTTAAAGGGAACCATTTCCCCCTTATTTTTGTGATTGGTGTTTTGTCTTTTAGTAAAGCATAAGTAGACGTACTACCTAAAAGTAATAAAACTTCAGGGCTTATAAGTTCAATGTGCTTATGTATTAACGGTAAACATATATTGATTTCTTCTTCAGTTGGCTTTCGGTTAGCTGGTGGTCGCCATGGTATAATATTAGCGATATATACTTTCTCTCTATCAAGATTAATTGCATTCAACATCTTGTCCAATAATTTTCCACTTCTTCCTACAAATGGCTTGCCTTCAATATCCTCATCATGACCAGGAGCTTCTCCGATTAACATAATTTTTGATTTTGGGTTTCCATCTGAAAAAACTGCATTAGTTGCATCTTTATGCAAAGGACAGCCCTTAAAACTCTCAATGTAAGTCTTTAACTCATCAATAGTGTTTACTTTCGATAATTGTTTTTCAGTTTTTGAATTCATTATTTCAATGTTATCTAGGTTATTGGCAGCATTGGTTAGCTTTTTTGATTCTTTAATTTCAAATCTATTTATAGGAAATTTGGTTAAATTATCAGTCACACCGCTTTCTTTAAGCACTCTTAAAGTTTTAATGCTACTTTTTATAAGTTTTCCCACCATTATTTTAAAGAAATTGAATCATATGATTGAATTATTGTATCAGTAATTTAAATAATACTATTAGATAATTTATATGGATACAAAAAATCAACGCGAGTCGATGGAATATGACGTAGTGATCGTCGGAGCTGGTCCAGCTGGATTGGCTACAGCCATTAAACTTAAACAATTAAATGCAGATACAAATGTATGTGTAGTAGAGAAAGCATCTGAAGTAGGTGCCCATATATTAAGTGGAAATGTATTTGAGACTAAAGCCTTAGACGAGCTACTGCCTGATTGGAAGAATATGGATGGATGTCCTGTTAAAACTAAAGTCAATTCGGAAAAATTTCTATTTTTATCCAAAAAAAGCTATTTTAGTTTTCCTACTTTATTCTTACCTCCTGTACAGCATAACAAGGGTAATTATATAATTAGTCTTGCAAATCTTTGTCGTTGGTTAGGACAAGTTGCAGAAAATCTTGGAGTAGAAATTTATCCAGGTTTTGCTGCTTCTGAAGTTTTATTTAACGAAGATGATTCTGTCAAAGGTGTTGCAACTAATGATATGGGGATAGATATAAATAATGAAAAGAAAGATTCTTATGAGCCAGGAATTGAGCTACATGCAGACGTTACCGTATTCGCAGAAGGGTGCAGAGGACACCTTGGCAAATCTTTAATTGAAAAATATGACTTAGCTGAGAATAGTGACCCGCAACAGTATGGCATTGGGTTGAAAGAAATATGGGAAGTCCCAGATTCAAATCACAAAGAAGGACTTGTAATGCATACTGCTGGTTGGCCTTTAGAAAATGATACTTATGGTGGAAGCTTTATTTATCATGCTGAAAATAAACAAATATTTATCGGATATGTTGTTGGCCTAGATTATAAAAATCCATATCTCTCACCGTTTGAAGAATTTCAAAGGTTTAAAACACATCCAGCAATATCTAAAATATTGAATGGTGGCAAAAGAATATCTTATGGTGCAAGGGCTTTAATTGAAGGTGGCTTACAAAGCCTACCAAGAATGTACATGCCAAATGGCTTATTAATTGGCTGCGATGCTGGAACATTAAATATGCCAAAGATCAAAGGTTCTCATACTGCATTAAAAAGTGGAATAGTTGCCGCGGAAACTATTCATGAAAAATTTACCAATAAACTAAAAGATTTGTCCTCATACGAAGTTAATTTTAAAAATAGTTGGGCTTATAAAGAACTTTATACCGCTAGAAATGTTAAGCCATTTATGAGCTTTGGACTATTGATTGGAATAATTTTAACTGGTATTGACCAATTATTTTTTAGAGGAAGACTTCCTTTTACACTTAAACATAAACACAAAGATCATGAATGTTTAAAGCCAGCAGCTGATGTAAAAAAAATTGAATACCCGAAACCTGACGGAGTTTTAACTTTTGATAGACTGAGTTCAGTATATTTGTCTGGTACATACCACGTTGAGAACCAGCCAGTTCATTTGCAACTAAAGGACCCTGAATTACCAATTAATTACACCCTAAGTAAATTTGCTGAACCAGCTCAAAGATATTGTCCAGTTGGCGTGTATGAGGTTAGAGAAGATGAGGCAACTTCAGAACAAAAATTTATTATTAATAGTCAAAACTGCATACATTGCAAAACTTGTGATATTAAGGAACCATCCCAAAATATTAATTGGGTAACACCAGAAGGTGGTGGTGGACCTAAATATTCTAATATGTAAATAAAATGGTTCAGATCAAATTATTTATTTTCGCCTTAATTTCAATAGTATTTCTTCAAGTAAATGTAAGTGCTGCAAAAAAAGATAGTACACTTAGAGTAGGCGATTATTTAATTGCCCAAATTTCTTCTCAGGCTAACGACTATAATGCTGCTAATATTCATTATTTAAATTTGCTTAAGAAAGATAAAAAAAACATCAATCTATACCTTAAGATTATTAAAAATAATTTATTGAACAATAAGATCGAAGAAGCCAATAAATATTATATCAAATTAAAAAAAATTGGATGTAACAATTCAAATTTAGAGTGTATCAATTTTCTTGAGTCTATAGGACCTTTAGTAAATGGAATTGTTGATCTAAAAAACAATAGAAACAACAAGGCATTAAAAGCATTTTCTAAAATCAGAAATTTCGAAGAAAATGAATTATATGCAGGACTTTTAAAGGCATGGTCATTAGCAAATTTCTATACATTCAAACAAAGCATTGAAACTTTAGATGGCATTAGATCAGAGAGTAATTCTAATGAAATAATTATGCATAAGGCATTAATATACGATCTTGTAAATGAAGTAGAACTTGCAGAAATTTTTTATGAACAAGCTTTAATTAATAGGCAAGAAGTTAGCTTAATTAATTACTATTTAAATTTCTTGCACAGAAATAATAAGAACAAAAAAAAAGAACAGTTTTTACAAAAGCTGTATGCGGATAGCAATTATCAAATATCTATCAATAATAATATTTTACTAGACACGAGACTTATTGAAAGCCAATCCAATGGAGTAGGTTTGGTTCTCTATGAAGCTTCTCAACAACTTGGTTTTGAAGATATGAAGCTTTCAAGAAGTATTCTAAATATTGCAAACTATAGTTATCCTAACCTACATGAAGTAGGTTTTTTATCTGCTAGCCTTTTGTATAGCTTAGAGTTTTCTGAAGAAGCAATTAGATTATATAAAGCCATACCACATAATCATTACTTAAGTTCTTTGGCGGTAATACAGCTTGCAAGCTTACTTAATTTGAATAATGAAGAAGATGAGGCAATAAAAGCTTTAAAAGATTACCTGAAAGTAAAAAATAATTTTAAAGTTAAAATGACACTAGGAGATCACTACCGATATAAATCTGACTGGGAGAACGCACAAAAAACTTACACTCAAATTATAGAAAATGAAAAATATGCTTTAGATCCAAATCTGTGGAATACTTTTTACAGAAGAGGTATTGCCCATGAAAGAAACAAACAAATGGATTTAGCTGAAAAAGATTTTATTAAGGCACTTGCGTTGAATAATAATCAACCTGATGTTTTAAATTATCTTGGCTATTCATGGATTGATAGTGACAAAAACATGCTTAAAGCAAAGAATATGATTGAATTAGCGTTAGAGCAAAAGCCTGATGATGCTTATTTTATTGATAGCCTTGCTTGGTACTATTTTAAAGTAAGTAATTATGAGCAAGCTAACTCACTTTTAAGCTATGCATCTCAGCTTGCGCCAGCTGACGCTGTCATTAATGAGCATTATGGTGACACACTGTGGAAAGTTGGAAAATATATCGAGGCTAGATATCAATGGAATAGAGCCTTAGATCTTGATCCTGGAATTGAGCTTACTAATAAGATTAAAGTTAAATTGCTAAAGGGTTACTGAAGCACTATAAATTTATGGTGTCAGATACAATAGAATTTAAATCTTATGCAAAAATAAATTTATTCTTGCATGTTCTTAGCAAAAGAAATGATGATTATCACAATATTATAAGCTTATTAAGTCGTATTGATCTTTTCGATAAAATTACATTTAAAAAAAGTGACAAATTTAAGGTTATTTACAATGGTTTACAGTCCAATGAAATAATTAACGATAATATTTCACAATTAATCTTTTTGTTACAAAAAAAAGATTTGATTAATAAATTTGATTATCAAATTACAGTTGATAAAAATATACCTGTTGGCGCTGGTCTAGGGGGAGGCTCTAGTAACGTGGCAACTGTTATTAGCGCACTAAAAAAACTTAAAATTGTTAAAAATAATATTGATACTGTTAGTATTGCTAGAGAATTAGGATCAGATATTGAATTTTTTTTATATAACAAATCAGCCTTAGTTAATGAAAAAGGTTCAGTAGTTAAACTAATAGATATAGCCAAGTCTTATGAAATTTTATTAGTTAATCCAAAATATAATTTAAGTACTGCAGAAGTATTTGATTTAAATTCTTCCTACTCTTCAGTGCATGATATTAATATTTCAAATCCAATAGCAGATATAAAAACTCTTATGGAAACTACTTCTAATAATCTTGAAAGCAGTGCCTTTAAACTTTGTCCAGCTATAGATGAGATTAAGCGTGAGATGAGAGCACAGAAAAACTTAATAGCTGACAGAATGACAGGTAGTGGATCAACGTATTTTGGTATATTTGAGGACAAGCAAGCATCTTTAATAGGACAAGAGTATTTTAAAAATAATTATCCAAAGTGGTGGACATCTTCTGTTAGAACTATTTAATCATTGCATTTCGTACTTGTTACACTAAATATATAATTAATTATCGTTGGGGCGTGGCCAAGTGGTAAGGCACCGCTTTTTGGTAGCGGTATTCGGAGGTTCGAATCCTCCCGCCCCAGCCAGTAAAATGGATAAAGTTATGAGTGATTTTTTTAATAAATATACATCAGTTTACAATGTTTTCTTGGATAACTGGAATTATCAGTCTCAGTACGTATTATTTCTTGAAAAATTGATGTACGAAGAAACTATTCTGCCTGTTTATATTAAAGAAATGATTTTTGCCTACGTATCAGAGCTAAATGGCTGCACTTACTGTAAGAATATACATAAAGAAATATCTAAGAAAATGATAATTGATATGGAAGAGAGCTCTCCTTTGAAAAATATATCCTTATCTTCTATTCAAGAAGAATATAAATCGGTACTGACTTTTTCTCACAAAGTAAATGAAGATATAGATTCTATTACACAAGAAGATGTTGATGCTATCTTAATTAATGGGTTTTCAGAAAATGTCATTTCTGAAATTATTGCTATATGTAGTGCTGCCCAATATATGAATACAACTGTAAGAGCACATAAAATATCAGCTTTAAATGAGGCTATGAACTCAGCTTCAGTTAGAATGATGATTCAAAAAGGCTATCAAGGACTTGCTGAATATATGATTGAGAAGCGTAAAAAATAATTAAGATATTAGTTTGGCAAAACTATAGCCCATATAGAAAAGTGTAATTGTCCCAATAAAGGTGGCAATAGCATATATAATTGCTAAACTTAAATTCCCAGATTCTATTAACTTAAAAAAATCTAGATTAAATGTTGAGAAGGTAGTGAAACCACCTAAAAAACCTATTGTTAAAAATATCTTTAATTGCTCGTTGAGTAAAAGTTTTGTTGTTATCAAGTAATAGATTATTCCTATTATTAAAGCTCCAAATAAATTAACTAACATTGCCCCATATGGAACAGTGCTTGGTATTACCTTATTAAAGTAATTAATCAGTAAATATCTTGTTACAGACCCAGCTCCTCCGCCAAAAAAAATTATTAATAATACTTTCATATTTTAACCTTCTAGATAAGTCATTATACCAAAGTGATCACTGGGAAATATATTATCTTTTGGAGATGCTCCTACTAATATACTCTTGATTGGATGTCCCAAACCTTTTGAAGTGGGCTTGCTAACAAAAATATAATCAATTCTTCTGTCTACCTCTAAACTTCTTTTGGCATAATAGTTATTATTTGACCAAGTGTAACCTGGATCATCTCGGTTAGTAATTTGCCATGCATCACGCAAAACAGTTCCTTCAATAGAAGATTTTAGGCCAGTTATTTGCATTATTTCTTCACTTAATGGATCGGCATTAAAGTCCCCACAAAGAATAGTTGGAAATTTAGGTTTTTTTAATTTGCTAATATATTCTAAAATAAAGGCTACCTGATTTTGGCGTATATTACTTTGATCATACTTGTAGTTTAAGTGGGTGCATAAAATATCTATTTCAAAACCATCATAATTGACCACACTATGCATCAACGTACGATTTTCATTAAATTCTGTGGCCGTAGGAATTTTATGTGATGAAGAATTTAAAATAGGAAATTTAGAAATAATAGCATTACCAAATGATACACCGTCAATTTCAAATGATTTTGAGTAAGTATATTCATACCCAAATAAATCAGCTATTTTTTTAGCTTGACTGCCATCTGAGTCTTCCCAAACTTCTTGTAAGCATAAGATATCTGGATTTAGTATTAGGAGCTCATTAAATATAAGCTTTTGACGATCTAAATAATTTTCAAATTTCCACCATAGGTTCCAAGATAGAACCTTTATTTCCTTACTATAGGCCAGTTCAGGGTAAGCATCTAAATCTGAATAAGATTTATCAGGCATTTTTAATATCTATGCAAACGCAACCATAATTGACTCAGCGACATAGGCAGGCTTATCGTGACCTTCAATCTCCAATGTAGCTTCAGAAATTAATTGAGTGCCACCATTATCAAGCTTGTTTACTTCACTAACTTTTAGACTGAGTCTAACTTTTGAGTTTACAGGAACCATATTAATAAACCTCACTTTGTTGAGACCGTAGTTAATAGTCATTTTTGTACCTGTAATTGTCCAAACCATTGAACTTAATGGAACAATTAAAGATAGAGTAAGAAAGCCATGTGCTATAGTAGATTTTGTTGGAAGTTCCTTAGCTGCTCTTTCGGCATCAAGATGAATCCACTGATGATCATTAGTTGCATCTGCAAACTGCTGTATCCTATTTTGATCAATAGTAATCCAATCTGATTTACCAATATCTTTACCAATAAAATTTTCTAACTCACTAAAATCAACAGATAACATACAAAAACTCCTTATTAATTTAATATTTAAATAATATCTTAAATTATTATAAAATATATATTTTAATTATGAGCAATATAAGACAGACAAGTAAAAATGATACAGATAAAATTTTTAATCTGCTGCATAGATCTTTTGGTCCAGGAAGGTTTGCAAGGTCTGTTTATAGGCTCAGAGAAAAAACCAATAGAGAAACCGAGTTTTCATATATTTATGAGTTAAATAAAGATATTTTGTCATCTATTTCATATCATCAAACATTTTTAAACAATGATATTAAAGGACTTTTATTAGGTCCACTAGCAGTTGATCCAAAACATAGAGGTAAAGGCTTTGGCGTGGAGCTTGTTAAATATACCATTTCTCTTATTAAAAAAACTATGGATTATGATTTCATTTTAGTAGTAGGGGATTATCAATACTATGAAAAATTTGGCTTTAAAAAGATTGATACAACCTTTAACTTTTATGGGCCTGTGAGTGTTGAGAAAGTCTTAATTTTAGATTTGCAAAATAGGCTACAAAAAAATGACTTTAAAAAAATGGAATTTAATTAATGTCTGATAAAAATTATACCTTTGCTAAAGGGCTTGAGACTATTTACGAATTTAATAAAAAAGATAAAGACTCATTACCGCCAGTAGACAAGTGGAATCCAGATTTTTGTGGTGATATAGACATGAAAATTATGAGAAATGGACAATGGTTTTATATGGGTACAGAAATAAAACGCCCAGCAATGGTAAAACTTTTCTCAGGAATTCTAAGATTAGATTCTGATAATTGCTATTACTTAGTTACCCCAGTTGAGAAAGTTAGAATTACCGTTGAAGATGCTCCATTTGTAGCTACAACTTTAATTTCTGAAATAAAAGATAGTATTCACAACCTCTATTTTATAACTAATGTTAACGAAAAAATTTTATTATCAAAAGATAACCCACTTGAAATAAAAATTGATAAAGAAACTGAAGAACCGTCTCCATACATTCTTGTAAGAAAAAATTTAAAAGCTTTAATTTCAAGATCGGTATTTTATGAATTAATAGAATTGGCATCAAAAAAAAATATAGATGGTAAAGAGCATCTTACTTTAGAAAGTAATGGAGAAATCTTTAGAATCTATGAATACTAAAAATAATATATCACCAAACTATCTGAGTTCTATTTTCTCAGATAAAAATGATATATCTCATGACTATTTTGACAAGTTATCAGTGAGATCAGATGAGGAAATTAATCAGAATAATAAAAAATTAATCAGCCTATCTAATAAAAAGTTGATCAAGGCAGCAGTTCTAATACCTATAATTTTTGATAACAATAAATGCGATATACTTTTAACATATCGATCAGCAGATCTTAAAGATCACGCAAATCAAATAAGCTTTCCAGGAGGTAGAATAGATAAAAATGACACTTCTCCAGTTCATACTGCCATCAGGGAAACTTATGAAGAAATTGGAATTGATGAAAATTATATCAATATAATTGGGAGCTTAGACACCTACATCACTGGTACAGGTTTTCAAATTTTACCAATAATATCAATTATTCATAAAGAATATTCAATCAAGATAAATGCCAAAGAAGTTAATAGTATCTTTAAATTACCAATTGATTTTTTAATGGATAGCAATAATCATGCGGTAGATAAGAAACTTTATAATAATGGCAATATCTCCTATAATTATAATTTTAATGTCATTAATTATAAGACGCACTATATTTGGGGAGCTACTGCAAGCATTCTATTAAACTTGTATGAAAGATTAAAATGATAAATGAAAATATTAGAAATATTTTAGCAATATCTGAAGTAGAAACCCTATTTAAATTAATTGGGGATGAGAATATTTACTTAGTTGGAGGCTGTATAAGAAATGCACTAAGCAATAAAGCAGTAAAAGATATTGATTTTGCAACAATTCTTAATCCAGATAAGATTATTAATATATTAGATCATAATAATATTAAGTTTCTAGATATTGGAAAAGATCATGGGACAATAACAGCAATTATAAATAATAATAAATATGAAATAACAACATGTCGTTCAGATATTGAGACTGACGGTCGACATGCTTTAGTAAAGTATACGGACAATATCAAAGAAGATTCAAACAGAAGAGATTTTACCATCAATGCAATCTATGTAAATTTTTCTGGTCAAATATTTGATTTTCATAATGGAATAGATGATTTAAATAAAAATAAAGTAAGATTTATTGGTGATTTAGAAAAAAGAATTCAGGAAGATTATTTAAGAATTTTAAGGTTTTTTAGATTCCAGTGTGATTACTATGAAGAAAAAAATGGAAAAGAAGATCTATTGTTAATCCAAAAAAACTTAGATGGCCTGAATAAAGTTTCTAAAGAGAGATTATGGATTGAATTAAAGAATATCATTGGGCATGAAAACTCTATTCAATCACTTCAAGATATGCAGGAAATTGGAATATTTTCAATTATATTTAAAGAAGTAGAGGTTAATCATAACTATAAAAAATTAAATGATATCCTAATTAACTTAAGCTTACCAAATACACTGAGTTGTAAGTTAAGTAGTTTGCTTGATAATGATCAACATAGAATATTAGATTTTATAAAAGAAAATCCAATTTCAAATATTGAAAAAGAAAACTTACTAGGTCTATCAAATATTAATAAAAATATAGTGTCTTATATGTCCATGCGAGAAGCTAGAGCAGCCTTATATCGTCTAGGTAAATCAAATTTTATTAATCAAGTTTTATGTCAGTGGTCTAAAGATTCTAATGAGAAAACAACTATTAATTGGAGAGCTCTTGTAGAAGTTGGCGCCTCATGGGTTAAACCAGATTTTACAATAAAGGCTATTGATGTTTTGAATATGGGCATTTCAGAAGGTCCAAAATTAGGTGAAATTTTAACAGAGTTAGAAGAGTGGTGGATTGATAACGACTTTATTGAAGATCAATTTTCTTTAATTGAGCGATTAAAAGCTATATGTTTTGCTCAACATTAGTTACTTATAAATTATCGCTGTAATTTCATAACTTTTTTCACCTTTAGGTGTATTAACCATTACAAAATCGTTTTTCACCTTGCCTATAAGTTCTTTTGCAACTGGAGATTTATAGGATAGTAAATTATTTTCAATATCAGCTTCTTCGTGACCAACAATTTTAAAAACTTTTTTTTCATCAGTTTCTAAATCATTTAATTTTACAGTACAGCCAAAGACAACTTTATTATCGTGATTAATATCTTTTATATCTATAATTTCAGCATTGCCCAATAAAGACTGTATTTCTTGGATTCTTCCTTCATTGTGGCTTTGTTCTTCTTTTGCAGCATGATATTCGGCATTCTCTTTTAAATCACCATGAGCCCTAGCTTCAGCAATGGCTTTTATGACTTCTTGTCTCTTGCTGCCAGTTAATGATGCAAGTTCGTCCTGCAACATTTTTGCGCCATTCATAGTAATTGGTTCAGTACTCATGTTTTTTTATTTCCAAATTGCTTCAGGTGGCATCGACATCAATATAGCATCAATATTGCCATCAGTTTCTAAGCCAAAGCGTGTGCCACGATCATATAATAAATTAAACTCAGCATATCTTCCACGCTTAATTTTTTGCTTTATTTTGTCATTTTTTGTCCATTTTTTCTTTATATTTTGAATAATAATTTGGGGTACAATGTCTATAAAAGATTTTCCAGTATCTTTAACAAACTCAAAATCTTTTTCAAATTTTTTTGAGTTTAAGCGATCAAAAAAAATACCACCATCTCCACGCGTTTCTTTTCTATGTGGTAAATAAAAATATTTATCACACTCTTTTGAAAACTTATTGTAGTAACCTTTACTGTGCGCATCACACATTTTTTTTAAATTTTGGTGTAATGTATTTTTATTTTTTAGATTTTTAAAACTTGGAGTCATATCCATCCCACCACCAAACCAACTATTTTCAGTTACTATATAACGAGTATTAAAGTGAAATGATGGAATAAAAGGTGAATTCATATGTGCTACAACTGAAATACCGCTTGCCCAAAATTTGCCTGATTTATCAGTACCAGGTATTTGCTGTTTAAATTTACTGCTAAATTTCCCATGAACAGTTGAAACGTTAACACCAACTTTTTCAAATATATCACCGTACATAATACCCATAGTTCCACCCCCATGATCTTGGACACCACTAGATTTTCTTTTCCATTTTTTATAGCTAAACTTATTTTTTTTAAGTGATTTAGAATTACTATTTTCTATGTCTTGAAATATATCAATTGTTTGATTTCTTAATTCTTCAAACCAATTTTTTGTAATTAGTTTTTGCTGCTCAATCATTTTAAGAGCTGCCTTCGCGTTTCAGCAAGTACAATACCCGCAGAAACTGCTACATTTAAAGATCTTGAATTTTTACTCATTGGAATAGTTATCACTTCATCAGCAGCATTAAAAACCTCATCTGGAACTCCAGCACTTTCACGTCCTACAAGAATACAATCATCTTCTTTGAAACTAAAGTCTGAATATTTTATTTTTCCCTTTGTAGATAAAAGAATAATTCTCTTACCCTTATTGTCTTTTAGATAGGAGTCCCACGAATCATGCTCTTCTAGCGAGACAAGAGAAAGGTAATCCATTGCTGTTTGTTTAATATTTTTTTGGCTAAAAACATAACCTGTTGGATGAATGATATCTATTCCAACTTCAAAACAGGCACATATACGTATCATAGCGCCAGTATTTTGCGGAATATCAGGTTGAAACAATGCTAATCTCATTTTTATTATGTTAGTTATGTGTCTACTAAAACTAGGCAAAGTATGCGTCATAGTGACACAAGAATTTACAGTTAGACTAATTTATTTTTGTAGAAAATCCGTAATTAACGTATATATAAACCTTATATTACACGATGGATACAAAGAAAGATATAGATACAGCTGAGACAAAAGTCACTAGACGTGATTTTTTATATTTAACAACTGGAAGTTTTACAGTTGTTGGAGCGGGAGCACTTGTTTGGCCATTTATTGCACAAATGAATCCTGATGCCTCAGTTAAAGCCCTTGCTTCAACTGAAGTTGATTTATCTCCAATAATGCCAGGTCAAAGTATAACAATACTATGGCGTGGAAAACCTGTTTTTGTTAGGAGAAGAACAGAAGAAGAAATAGCTGAAGCTCAAGCAGTTGAACAAACAGATTTACCAGATCCTGAAACTGATGAAACTAGAGTTCAAAAACCAGAGTGGCTAGTAATGGTTGGAGTTTGCACTCACTTAGGCTGTATTCCACTTGGAAATAAGGGTGAGTATAATGGTTGGTTCTGTCCTTGTCATGGTTCGCATTACGATACATCGGGAAGAATTAGAAAAGGCCCAGCACCAAAGAATTTAGAAATACCAAGCTATGTTTTCTTGGATGATAATACGATTAAAATTGGATAAATAATTATGAGTGATGATTACGAGCCTCAGTCGGCAGTTGCAAAATGGATTGATAAACGACTACCTATAATTACCTTATTTAGTGGTCATTTAATGCAGTTTCCAACTCCTAAAAATTTAAATTATTGGTGGACATTTGGAGGTATTCTAACTTTCTGTCTTATAACTCAAATTATTACCGGTTTGGTTTTAGCAATGCACTACATTGCTGACGCAAACTTAGCATTTGCAAGTGTTGAGCATATTATGCGAGATGTAAATTATGGTTGGTTGTTGAGGTATATTCATGCAAATGGTGCATCAATGTTTTTCATAGCTGTATATCTTCATATGGCAAGATCACTCTTTTATGGCTCTTACAAAGAACCAAGAGAATTAATTTGGATCATTGGTGTTTTTATATTTCTATTAATGATTGCAACAGCATTTATGGGCTATGTTTTACCTTGGGGACAAATGAGCTTTTGGGGTGCAACAGTTATTACAAACCTATTTAGCGCAATTCCATTTTTTGGTGAAGCTATTACAAATTGGTTGTGGGGTGATTACTCTGTAAGTGGTGCCTTATTAACTAGATTCTTTACCTTACATTATTTAATGCCATTTTTAATTTTTGGCCTAGTGATATTACATATTTGGGCACTTCATGTTCCTGGTAATAATAATCCAGAAGGTATTGATGTAGTTAAAGGCCAAGACACAGTTCCTTTTCATCCTCATTATGTTGTTAAAGATGTTTTAGCTTTAGTCGTATTTATGATTGTTTTTGCTGGCTTTGTTTTCTTTAGTCCAAATATTCTTGGTCATAGTGATAACTATATTCAAGCAAATCCATTGCAAACACCGGAACACATTGTTCCCGAATGGTATTTCTTACCTTTTTATGCAATTTTAAGAGCGATACCAGATAAACTTGGTGGAGTAATTGCTATGGTTTCTGCCATAGCTATATTAGCTTTTATTCCTTGGTTAGATTCATCTAAAGTTAGATCATGTAAGTACAGACCGCTGTATAGACAATTCTATTGGTTACTTATAGCTGACTTTATTTTACTAGGTTACCTTGGCTCACAATCTGCGACTGGAATATATTTAATTTTAGGTAGACTAGCTACTCTATACTACTTTCTACATTTTATTTTAGTGATGCCTCTAATTGGGTTTATAGAAAAACCTAAACCTCTCCCTAAAAGTATTTCTGAACCAGTACTGTCAAAAGAAGAGCAACTAGCTAAGTCTGGACAAACTGCTTAGAGCAATGATGAAACGTATTAACATATTTGCACTAATGATAACTTTTCTATTTACCACCTCTTTTGCATTTGCAGAAGGAGAGATGCACGCACCAATGGAGCCAGATTGGTCATTTCAAGGTCCGTTAGGTAAATTTGATAGAGCAGAATTACAAAGAGGCTTTCAAGTATACACAGAAGTTTGTGCGAGTTGTCATTCAATGGACTTGGTAAGTTATAGAAATTTAGTTCAAGAAGGTGGACCAGAATTTTCTGAAAAACAAGCCAAAGCTATGGCTGCAATGTTTGAAGTTGAAGCTGGGCCAGATGCTGATGGTGAAATGTTTATGCGTCCCGCAATACTCTCTGATAAATTTGTAAGCCCTTGGAAAAATGAACAAGAAGGCAGAATATCAAATGGTGGTGCATATCCACCAGACTTATCAGTAATGGTTAAAGCAAGATCGGGTGGGGCAGATTATGTCTATTCCTTATTACTAGGTTATGAAGATGAAGCGCCTGAGGGAGTTACTTTAGATGATGGAGTTTATTATAATATTTATGCAAAAAATCAAAAAATTGCTATGCCTCAGGTTATTTATGAAGATGGTGTAGAGTATACTGATGGTACTATGGCAACCGAAGTTCAAATGGCAAAAGACGTCACGGCTTTTCTAGCCTGGTCTGCGGAACCAAAATTAGAAGAAAGAAAAAGAATTGGATTTAAGGTGCTTGTTTACTTAATAATTTTATCTTTTTTATTATACTTCACCAATAAAAGAATCTGGCGAGATACCTCTCATTAATAATTAAATCAATGTTTCAATGTATTAGTTATCTTAATTAAGAAACTAATTTAACTGATATTATCCACAGCCTCATCAGCTTAATCTCGCAGTAAAGTAATCTTTAAGATAATATTTATATTGAATCATTGGAGAACTTTTATGTTAGAAAAATTATTTAAATTAAGTGAAAATAACACTTCTATAAAAACTGAAATGCTTGCTGGTTTAGCAACATTTTTAACTATGGCTTATATTATTGTTGTTAATCCAGCTATTCTATCAACTGATGGAACAGGTATGGATTTTGGCGGTGTATTTGTAGCTACAATAATTGCAGCAGTTATTGGCTGTTTGATTATGGGACTTTATGCCAATTGGCCAATAGGCTTGGCTCCAGGAATGGGTCTTAATGCATTTTTTGCTTTTGGTGTTATTTTTGGAATGGGGTATACCTATCAACAAGCCCTAGCAGCTGTATTTATCGCAGGTCTTGCGTTCTTATTACTATCAGTAACTCCTGCAAGAGCTTGGATTATTAATAGTATTCCAAAAAGTATGAAGTTTGGAGTAGGTGCTGGGATAGGTCTTTTTCTAGCAATTATTGGTCTTAAGAATGCTGGAATTGTAGTTGATAACCCTGCAACTCTTGTTGGTTTGGGTGATGTAACTTCAATGCCTGTAATACTTGCTGCAGTTGGTTTTGCTGCTATGGCAATACTTGATAAAAGAGGTATTCCAGGTTCAATTATTATTGGCATCCTTCTTGTTAGTATTATTGCATGGATGACAGGAGTTAGTTCTATTGATGGAGTTGTGGGTTCAATTCCACCTGCAGTGCATGCTTTTCAATTAGACTTTAGCCTAGTGGCAACCTCAGGATTTATTGGAGTAGCATTTGCATTTTTATTTGTAGATTTTTTTGATACAGCAGGGACTTTAACATCTGTTGCTAATCTTACAGGGAAAGTTGATCAAGATGGAAAAGTTGATGGTATTGGTAGAGCAGTTTTAGCTGATTCTGTAGCAACTACTGTCGGTGCTTTAGCTGGTACATCAAATACAACATCTTATATCGAGTCAGGTGCTGGCATTAAAGAAGGTGGTAAAACAGGCTTAACTGCAGTTACAGTCGCTTTACTTTTTGCTATATGTTTATTTTTAGCACCTCTTGCTCAAAGTATACCTGCATTTGCAACTGCTCCCGCATTAGTTTTTGTAGCTACTTTTTTCTTGAAAAATTTAAGAGACATTGAGTGGGATGATGTTAGTGAATATGCTCCAGCAGTTCTTGCGGCTATATTAATGCCACTTACTTTTAGTATTGCTCATGGTATTGCACTTGGCTTTATTGCTTATGTAGTTATTAAGGCTTTAAGTGGAAGAGCTAGTGATTTAAATGCTGGTTCAATAGTAATTGGTGCACTCTCGCTGCTTTACTACATAGTCTAAATAAGTAACTAAAATTACTTCTCCTATTTAAAATATAAATAGGGGAGGTATTTTTTGTTCTCCCATATAGGAATTTAATTTAACTAGTGATTTTTCTTGTCTTCTTCGTCCCAAGGAAAGACAGGCCAGGTTTCTTGGGTAATTTCTTCTACATAAGTTCCAGCCAACGGCAAGCCCCTAGGTTTTGCATAGATAACAGCCAAATGCATGTTAGGCATGTATTCAGCAAGCGCTCTTGCAGTCCCGCCTTGATCAACAATATCATCTATCACTAGTACTACTTCATCAGTTTTTGGTGCACGGTGGACAATAGCCTTATCAACTTCACGATGAATATAGCTTTGAATTGATACGATATCGACATCTTGAATACCAAGAGTATATGCTACAACAGAAGCAGGAACAAATCCTCCTCTTGAAACCACAACCATTTTATCAAAATTCACGTTTTTTTCTTTAAGAAGATGAGCAAGCTTAACAGCTTTGTCATGCATTTCTTCATAAGTTGGAAATATAAGTTTGTGATCCATAATTTTAATTATTGAATAAAAAATGCATTACGTCTCCATCTTGCACATTATATTCTTTTCCTTCACTTCTAAGTTTACCTAATTCTCTTGCCTTACTTTCTCCAT
This sequence comes from uncultured Pelagibacteraceae bacterium, assembly GCA_905182145.1. Taxonomy (GTDB): domain Bacteria; phylum Pseudomonadota; class Alphaproteobacteria; order Pelagibacterales; family AG-422-B15; genus CACCCN01. Next base: position 17,298 of record CAJJAN010000003.1, on the reverse strand, counting down.
TGCATTCAATAAAATCATTATAAGATACTGTTTCTGCTCTTATAAAGCCTTTTTTAAAGTCTGTATGAATCTTACCTGCAGCATCCGGAGCTAGTGTATTTACTTTAATAGTCCAAGCTCGAGCCTCTTCTGGTCCTACAGTGAAATATGTTACTAAATTTAGTATTGAGTAGCCACTACTAATTATTTTATTTAAACCAGAATTATCAAGGTTTAAAGAATCTAAAAATTCTGTTTGTTCTGACTCATCAAGCAATGAAATTTGAGATTCTATTTCAGCTGAAATAATAATAATTTTTCCATCTTTTACTTCATCTGACAATGCAGCAGTTAAATTATTACCTGATATAATTGAACTCTCATCAACATTACATACGTAGATAATTGGTTTGATTGAAATTAAATTAAATTCTTTAATTTCATCTTCTTGTTCATGAATATTATCAATAGATCGAGCAGGCTTACCCTGACTTAAGTGATCCAAGATTTTATTGGCAATTACAATTTTCTTACTTGCATCCTTATCACCTTTTTTTTGTAATTTTTCTAGGTTACCAATTAATTTTTCAATCATTTCTAAATCAGCAAGTATCAACTCTGTATTAATAGTTTCAACATCATCAACTGGATCGATCTTATTATTAACATGAGTTATATTGTCATCCTCAAAACAACGCACAACGTGAATTATTGCGTCAACCTCGCGAATATGAGATAGAAATTTATTTCCTAAACCCTCACCTTTGGATGCCCCCTTGACTAGTCCAGCAATATCAAAAAAAGTAAGAGGGGCAGGGATAATCTTTTTTGAATTAGCTATTTTAGAAAGCTTATAAATCCTATCGTCCGGTACAGCAACAGTTCCTTCATTTGGTTCAATTGTACAAAAGGGGTAATTAGCAGCTTCAGCAGAAATTTTTTTCGTTAGTGCGTTAAATAAGGTAGATTTACCTACGTTTGGAAGACCAACAATCCCACACTTAAAGCCCATTATATAATCTTTACTTTATTCAAAAATGAAGAATGTTCTTGGTTAATTAGATATTCCATATTAGTAGAAATGTTTATACATATTTGATTCATTACTTCAATTTCTTTTTTCTTAAAGTCATTTAGAACATACTTTAAAACCTTATCCTTATCACCTGGATGTCCTATTCCTATTCTAATTCTAAAGTAATTTTTACCTATTCGCTCATCAATTGATCTTAATCCATTGTGTCCCGCAGCACTTCCTGCAAACTTAATTCTTACTTTTCCAAAATCTAGATCTAAATCATCATGTATTACGTATATATTTTCTGGCTTAAATTTATAGAATGAAACAAGCTTGCTTACTGCTTTACCAGAGTCATTCATGTAATCATTTGATTTAAAGGCTACAGCCTTACTGCTATTAATTTTACCAGTCCACAATTGACCGCCATATTTACTCTGACTTTCAGTATGTTCAAAAGATTTGATTATTTCTTCTAGAGCTAAATATCCAATATTATGTCTTGTCATGGAATATTTGTCACCAGGATTACCAAGGCCAATTAATGCGAACATATATTAATTATAAGTAAGATAGAGGATAAAAAGAAGTGATTTATCGCTTTAAAAATTAATCTTTTTTATCTTCTGAAGATTCTTCAGTCTTAGCTGCTTCACCGTCTGCTGCTTCACCGTCTGCTGCTTCACCTTCGGCCGCTGCTTCTGGTTCTTTAACAACTGTTGGAGCTGCTACAGTACCAATAGTGAAATCACGATCAGTAATTGTTGGTTCTGCACCTTCAGGAAGTTTAGTTGCTGAAATATGAATTGCATCACCAATTTCTAGACCTTCAAGATCAAATACTATTTCTTCAGGAATATTATTTGCTGGGCAATTAATCTGAACAGTTCTTCTAACAATATTAAGTACACCACCTTTTTTCAAACCAGGAGACAATTCATGGTTTATGAATATAGTAGGTATATCAACTAGAACTTTTGAATCGGCACCAAGTCTTAAGAAATCAACATGAACTGGTAAATCTGATATCGGATGAAATTGAACATCTCTTGGAATTGCCAAACTAACTTTTCCATCCATATCTAGAGAAAATATTTTTGTTAAGAATCCACCGGCTTTTAATTCTTTTTGAACTGTCATTCGATTAATACTTATTGTTAGAGGCTTTTCTTTAAGGCCATATAAAACAGATGGAATTTTACCAGCTGCAATTATTTTTTTTACTGCTGACTTTCCTGTCGAATCTCTTATTTCAATGCTTAATTTATTTTCTTTTGCCATAACTTTATGAGGTATTAAATCAAAATTTAGAAGATAGCAAGTGGATTAAATTAAAACTCAAACAGGCTTGAGACAGAGCTTTCTTCAGATATTCGTTTAATTGCTTCTCCAAGTAAAGGAGCTATTGAAACTACCTTTAATTTACTAGTTTCTGAAGTTTTAGAGCCAATATTGATAGAGTTTGTAATTACTAGTTCTGAAAGGCTAGATTTTTCAACTCTTTCAAGTGCTTTTCCAGTAAGTACCCCGTGAGTTATATAAGCTGCAACTGATTTTGCACCATCCTCTATAAGTTTATTTGCGGCATTACAAATAGTGCCTGCTGAATCAATAATATCATCTAATATAATACAATCTTTACCAGCAACATCTCCAACAATATTCATCACTTCACTTTCACCAGGTTTTGATCTTCTCTTATCAATTATGGCAATGGAAGCACCTAATTTATTTGCAATACCTCTAGTCCTAACCACACCACCAACATCAGGTGATACAGCAACCAGGTTATCGGAATCAAATTTCTTATTAATGTCTTTTGCAAACACAGGGCCTGCAAAAAGGTTATCAGTAGGTATATCGAAGAAACCTTGTATTTGTTCTGCGTGCAAATCAATAGTTAAAACTCTATCAGCCCCAGCAGTAGTAATTAGATTGGCAACTAATTTAGCAGAAATAGGAGTTCTTGGTCCTGCTTTACGGTCTTGTCTAGCATAACCATAATAAGGCATTACAGCAGTAATTCTTTTAGCTGAGGCTCTTTTTAGAGCGTCTATTGTCACTAGCAATTCTACAAGATTATCATTTGCAGGGTGAGAGGTTGAACAAATAATGAATACATCTTCACCTCTAATATTTTCTTTAATTTCTACAAAAACTTCATCATCTGCAAAACGCTTAATTGCAGCGTTTGCTAGAGGTATATTGATATATTCAGCAACTTCTTTGGCTAATGGTATATTACTAGTTCCGGTAATAATTTTCATAATTAGTAGCTGATATTATAAATCTTTTATAACAATTGTAGATATCATTCTACCATAATCATCTTCTTTTTTATGGACAGATCTTCTATAGCTGAAAAAAAGCTCATCTCTTGCACAGGTATCTAGTTTTATTGAAGAAATATCACCAATACCTCTAACATTTAGTTTGTGAGTAATAAATTCACTAAGCTTAAAATTAAATTTATTTGATGAAATTTTATTGAAGAATGATCTATTTTTAGCATCATTAGAAGTGATAGAGTTATAAAAATCATTTCTTACTTCATATGATTCTTCTCCTATACAGGGTCCTATACAACATTTAATATCTGAATAATTGCTACCAAGCTTTTTCATTGCACTTAGCGTGTTATCAATTATTCCTGAGAATGCGCCCTTCCAGCCAGCATGACATGCACCAGCTATCATCTTTTTTTTATCATAAAATAATATAGGTGCACAGTCTGCAGTAAGAATTCCAAGGATCACGTTCTTTTGCTTAGTTACTACGCCATCATAACAATATATTTCATCTGAATTATAAACATCTATAATTTTCACTTTATTTGAGTGGGTTTGATGAAGTGTTAACAGTTGGGTAGAATTAAGTTCAAAATATTTAGCAACTATTTCTCGATTTTTAATAATATCTTTCTTCATATCCATTGAACCTAAGCCACAATTTAATGAATAATACTTTTTGTTAGATACTCCTCCAAGGCGAGAAAAAAAACAATGATCTACTTCTTTTAAATTATCTGCAAAAAACATTTTTATTTATAATCGGAATAAATTACTTTAAATAAAGAACCCATTTCATCTAAGCCAATAAGCCTATTTAAACCTAATAATATTTCTTTTTCTTTTACAGGATTAGATTCAATTAATTTTGAAGCTCGCAATTCTATTCCTAATTCCTTTAAGAATTCAGATTGCTTAACAGTTTTTAAATTTTTAATTCTATGATCTTTAAAGATTTCATTAATTTTCATAAAGTTAACATGTGCAGTTAAATCTTGCTCACCTAAGTTATCTAAAAAGTTAGTGGTTTTATTATTTTTCATTGATGAAAGAGTACTTTTCAATTTTAATTGAGAATATCCATAGTCTGCAAAAAGTACAAAGCCTCCAAACACTTTAATTTTTTTGGCAATTAGTTCTATTATACTATCAGTTTCATTTGATATTTCATAAATATCTCCATTTTTTAGTTCAAGATTTTCTAAATATTTGTATGCTGCATCATTTTTAAATAATATAAACTCTTCTTTAAGTTCACCATTTTCATCTTTTTTTATTACTAGTTTCTTAAATTTTTTATCGTCTTTTTTTATCTGCATTACAGGCAAAGCATCAAAAAATTCATTAGCAATGAATATAGAGAATTCATCTGGTATTGTTTTTATATCTGAATGAATAATAGCATTGGGAAAATCTATATTTAATTTTTTAATAAAATGAACATTATTTTCGACAAAATGTATTTCAATAAACGAGGTATCTTTAAATATTTTTTTTAAAACTCTTAAAATATCGGATATTAATGTTCCATTTCCTGGTCCAAGCTCCACTAAATTAAAGTTCTTAATATTGTTTGTAATTATTAACTGGCCTAACCATAATCCAACCATCTCACCATAGAGCTGAGATATTTCTGGGCTTGTAACAAAGTCTCCATTGGCACCTAATGGCTTACTGTTTTTGTAGTAACCAAATTCTTTATCATGTAAAGAGATGTGCATGAATTCTTCCAATGAAATGAAAGTTTTTCTTTCAATAACATCTAATATCTTATTTTTGATGGACATTCTTCTTTGAGTAGTAAATAAATATTATACCAAAAATAAACATTGGCACCGATAAGATCATTCCCATGGTCATATAATTTAGAATATAACCTACTTGAATGTCCGGTTCTCGTGTAAATTCAATTAAAAATCTAAATAGACTATATAGGACTAAGAACATTCCAGATATAAATCCTGTTTGACTTAACTTTTTATATTTGTGAATCATAATATTTAAAATAATAAACACTACTAATCCCTCTAATAATGCCTCATAGATTTGACTAGGGTGTCTGTGTAGTCCCTCAGTGTTTGGAAATACAATGCCTATAAATACTTCAGTTGGACGCCCATACAACTCTGCATTAATAAAGTTAGATATTCTGCCAAGAAAAATCCCAACTGGGGCCGAAGCACAAATTAAATCTGTAAGGGTTAAAAAGCTAAAATGTTTACTTTTAGAAAATAGATATACCGTAACGATAATTCCAAGAAGGCCACCATGAAAGGATAGGCCACCTTCCCAAACATAGAATACTTTTGTTGGATCGTTTATATAGTAGTTTAAGTTATAAAATAATACATACCCGAACCTAGCACCAAGTATAAGACCAATAATTCCATAAAAAATTAGATCATCCACATCTTTTGTATTGATATTATGTTTTTTAGATAAAAAAGCTTTTTGATGGGTTAAATACTGAATATATCTCCAAGCAAAAATAAATCCAAAAATATACGCAAGCGAGTACCATCTTACTGCTATGGGTCCGAACTCAAACAAAATAGGACTAACTGTTGGAAATGTAATAGAAAGCATTATAATTAAAAATTAATTTGAATACTATACCATTTGAAATGCAAACTGAGAACCTATTCTTAAAGCTATTATCTAAAGCAATAGTTGGATCTTTTGAGGTAGTTGAAATAATTAAGTCTGAAGTTAAAACCCATTGCTCATTTCGAGATGAAAGAAAAAAAAATTTAAATAATTTAAAAAAAAATGATTCTTAAAAAAGATACCATACTAATAGTTGGTGCGGGCAATATGGGTTTTGCTTTTATATCAGCATTACTTGATAATAAAATCAGTCCTAAGCAAATTAATATCATTGAAAAAAAACCAACTTTAAAACTTAAGAAAATTAGCAAAGCTAAAAAAATTAACCTTTTTAAATCAATTGATGAATTGAATATAAAAACAAAGATCTCTATTACTTTAATTGCAATAAAACCTAATCAGCTAGATAGCTTATTTACCCAAGAATTTAACAGTAAAACAAAAAATTCTATTCTTATTTCTATCGTAGCGGGAAAAACAATGGGGACTTTAAAAAAACTTTCAGGGAATAATAAAGATATTGCTAGAGCTATGACCAATACACCTGTTACAGTTGGATTTGGTACTTCAATAATATATTTTTCAAAAACTACAACTAAGACAAATAAAAATAAAGCTACTCATCTATTAAATCTTGTTGGACAAGTGGATGAAATAAAAAATGAGAAACATATTGATACTTTTACAGCACTATTTGGAAGTGGACCTGCCTATCTATATCTACTTATTGAAATTTGGTCTGATTTAGCTAAAAAATATGGCCTCAAAAATAGTGAAGAGATGGTGGTACAAACAATGCTAGGGTCACTATTATTATTGTTAAAAACACAAGATAGTCCTAAGTCTTTAAGGGCTGGTGTTACTAGTAAAGGCGGAACAACTGAAGCAGCTCTAGCTGAATTTACTAAAAATAATAATTTGCAGAAATTATTTAAAACTGCAGTTTCTAAAGCAATAAAAAGAGCAGGAACATTAAGCAAGAGCTAATTAGGTATTATAATCCTCACTTCTAAGCCACCTAAAATTTCACTATTTGCCAACTCTATAGTTCCATTGATTGAATTTAATAAATTTTTAGTTGTAGATAAACCTAAGCCAGAGTTAGTAGAATTTTGATTTCGACTTTTATCTATTCTATAAAAAGGCTTAAATACATTAGCCATTTCACCCTCTGGGATCCCTTCACCATTATCATGAATCTCTACCTTAGTTAATTCAGATGTTGTTTCTATAATAATTTTTACTTTATTAGCGTATTCAAATGAATTATTTATTAGATTTATAATAGATCTATTAAATATATTTGCATTCACCTCAATGAATGCATCGCTTACTATTTCTAAATCAATATCTTTGTCATTAAAGTGAATGTCATTTTTTATATTAATTACTGATTCAATTGGATTAATTTTAATATTATCTTTAAAATTATCTTCTTCGGAAAAATTTAAATATTCATCAAGCATTAAATTCATATGCTTAATTTCATCTATTAAAGAATTTTTACTTTTTTCATCATTTAATATTTCTGCTTGAAGCCTCATTCTAGTCAAAGGTGTCTTTAAATCATGACCTACACCAGCAAGCATTAAGGATCTTTGCTCTACTTGTTTAGTAATTCTATTTTTCATTTTAATAAATTCTATAGAAGCTCTTCTGACATCACTTGCTCCAGAAACTTTAAAATTGGAAACATTATTGCCTTTTCCAAATTCTTCAGCTGCCAAGGCGAGTTGAGTTATTGGCTTGATCTGATTTCTTAAAAAAAGAAAAGAGATGGTAATCATTATTGCTGAAGTGAATATTACCCAGCCAAGAAAAATGTGGACTCTAGCAGTTGAAATTCGTTTTTTAGGAAAAGTTGCCTTAATCATTTCTTCTCCAAGATTAATATGAACATTAATATGATCATCTTCAGATTGAACCCAGTGTGTAGACTGAAGAATTCCTTGTAGCTCTTTTTTGAATCCTGCGGTTATAAAGTCTAGGTATCCAATATTATTTTTAGAATAGTCAGCTATCAGCTCGTTTGAATCTACTTTAGTAAAACTAATCTCAGTGTAAGACCCATAGTCCACATTAGCCTGATTAATAGAAAGATTATTATTTTTGATCTGGTTAATGGTTAATGCTATTTCCATCGCTACAGAGCGTGACATTCTTGATATTACTCTTTCCCACAAGCTATCAAAAAATACAGTTACAATTACTAATTGAAAAAGTATCATAGGTACAATAACTATGGATATAGCTCTAATTAATAAACTTTTTGGTAGGTATTTCTTAATCATTCTAATTATTAACCCATAATACATAGCCAGCACCACGCTTAGTTTTTAAATATTTTGGAAATTTAGGGTCCTTTTCAATTTTTTTTCTAAGCCTGTTAATACATACATCTAATGTTCTTTCTTGTTCAAAGCCTAGTATTTTACTCAATTCTTCTCTTGAAAAAGCTTTTCCAATATCTTTTGATAATATTCGTAATATAGATAACTCATTAGAGTTTAGAGACTTACTAGACTTAGAACCTGAGATTTCACCAGTGACTAGATTTAGAATAAGATTATTAATTTGAATTTGATCTTTGAAAGACTTTGTATCAGTTTTCTTTAATATATTTTTTATTCTTAACAATAATTCTTTTGGCTCAAATGGTTTTGATAAATAGTCATCAGCACCTAATTCTAGACCTTGTATTACATTGTTGGTATCACCCATAGCAGTCAGATGAATAATTGGCACCAATGATTTTAATCTTATAATTTTTGTTAGTTCATAGCCATCTATGCCAGGCATCATTATATCTAATATCAATATGTCAAAATTAATTAGCTCTATTTTTTTAATTGCATCCTCACCATTTATTGCCGTCGATACTAAAAAATTATTTGATATTAGAAAATCTTTAAGCAGTTCTCTAATTTTATCATCATCATCAACAATTAATATATGGCTATCTAAGTTGTTGCTCATTTAGTTTTATCAATTAAATTTGAAAAGGTTTGGTTAAATCCACTAACAGCTTCTGAACCTGATTTTTGAAAAGCACTACTTATCTCTTTTATGGTTGGGTTGACTAAGTCATTAATAATTTTTTTTGATTCACTTGAAAGAAACAAGTTTTTCATTCGTTTATCTTTTTTATTAATTTCTTGAATTACCATTTTTTCATCTATTAGTATTTTTAAAACTCTATTAAGACTTTGCTTTGTTATCCCTAGTCTTATTATTAGTTCATTAAAAGTAATACCTGGGTAAAGTAATATAACTAGAATACATCTGATGTCTGCAATCCCTAAATGATTGTCACTTGCATTTTCTAAAATCTGATTTTCAAAATTTTTATATACTAAAAAAAAATTATTTAGAGTTTCTTTCAATTTATCATCTCTTAGGTACAATAGCGATGAACCCTTATGCGTGTCATTATTTAAGTCAGTCATTATGACATAATAATGATAAAAAGTTATATTAATCAACTAGATTATCTGATAACTAAGTAGTTTAATTTTTTACTAAGAAAATATGGAAATGTTACCTTTTGATAATAGAGATGGTTTGATTTGGATGAATGGCGAATTTATTGCCTGGAATGATGCCAAATGCCATGTAATTACTCAAGGAATGCATTATGCAAGCTCGGTATTTGAAGGTGAAAGAGCTTACAAAGGAAAGATATTTAAATCCGAAGAACATACAAATCGCCTATTTAAATCTGCAAATACATTAGGCATGGAAATACCCTTTACTGAGAAACAGATTAACGATGCTAAGGACGAACTAATCCAAAAAATGGAACTTCATGATTGTTATGTGAGACCAATTGTATGGAGAGGTAGTCAACAGATGGGACTGTCTACTTCAAACTCTGATATTAATGTAGCAATCGCAGCTTGGGATGATTGGGCCTCTTATTTTAAAATTGAAGATAGAAAAGCGGGACTTCGACTAATTACGTCTCCTTGGAAAAGACCCTCCCCAGACACTGCCCCTTGTGAAGCCAAGGCATCGGGTCCGTATGTGATTTGTACAATGTCTAAATCATTTGCAGAACAAAAAGGCTATCACGATGCTTTAATGCTAGATTATAGAGGGTATGTTGCTGAAGGTACTGGGGCTAACATTTTTTTTATTAAAGGCAATGATGTTCATACACCTATTCCTGATTGTTTTTTAAATGGTATCACTCGTCAGACTGTTATTGAAATGCTATCTAGCCAAGGTTTTAATATAATAGAAAGACATATTATGCCTGATGAAATTTCAAATTATGATGAAGCATTCTTAACTGGAACGGCAGCAGAAATTACACCATTACAATCAATTGATGATATAAAATTTAAAACTGGCGATGAAACTAAGAATTTTAAGTTCATGCAAGACTACCATAATCTTGTTAGATCTTAATTAGGTATTCTTTGATAATATTGATATCCACTTAATACTGACAAAATACTTGCAACCCAAAGCAAGAATATTCCAAGTTCAGATATAACAATTAAACTATTTGTCATTAGTGGGTCTAGTAGCAAACAAAACAACGCCAACATCTGCATAGCAGTTTTATATTTTCCTAAATTTGAAACAGGTAACGATATTTTTTCATCTAGTTGAGATAAATACTCTCTTATTCCAGAAATGAAAACTTCTCTTGAAACTATCAATAAAAAAGGAATTAAATGAATTCCATTAATATCTCCACGATAGCACAATATAAATCCAACCAGAATAACAAGCAGTTTATCAGCGATAGGGTCTAACATAGTTCCAAAATTACTAGTTAAATTATATTTTCTAGCCAAATAGCCATCAAAATAATCTGATAATGATGCAACAATAAAAGCAATAAATGCAAATAAGTTTGTATTCTGTGTATCCAGTAAAATTAAAGATAATATTATTGGTATTAATATTATTCTAAAAATTGTTAAAATGTTTGGAAGATTTTTCATTAATTATTAAAAAAATTATATATTTTTTCCGAAAGCAATTTATTTATACCGTCAACTTTTTCCAGGTCTAGCTTAGAGGCTCCCTTTACATCTTTAACAGAACCAAAATGATTTAAAAGAAGTTTACGTCTTTTGTTACCTAAGCCAGATATAAGCTCTAATTCTGAGTTCTCTATATCTTTTTTATTTCTATTTCTATGTGCACCTATGGCAAATCTATGAGATTCATCCCTTATTCTTTGTAGCAAGAAGTAAACAGGATCATCGTTACGAATAAAGTCAGAGTTATTACCAAATATTATTTTATCAAGTTTATTAGATCTATTAACGCCCTTAAATATTGATAAAATCTTAATATCTTTTATTCCAATTTCTGTAAGTGTTTTTTTTACTGTATCATAATGACCTCTGCCACCATCAATTAATATTACATCTGGTAAAGATGAATATTTTTTACTGTCTGCGGTTATATTTGCAAATCTTCTAGTAATAACCTGACGCATCATACCATAATCATCACCGGGTGTAATTTTAGAATTATCTATATTAAATTTTCTGTAGTTCTTATTTTCAAATCCATCTTCACCAAAAACTACCATAGCACCGACTGCATTTTTTCCAAATGCGTGGCTATTATCGTAGCCTTCTATACGCTGAACTTTACCATTACTATTAATAATTGATCTTAATTTTTCTAAGCTTTTAATATTTGTTGAAGTATCTGAAATATGTCTATTCAAAGATATATCTGAGTTACGAGATGCATATTTAATTAGCTCTGCTTTCTTACCTTTGTTAGGAATAATAAATTTAGTTTTTGTTTTGTAGATCGATTTAAGTGATTCCAAAATCAAGTTTACATTTTCAATGTTATTATTAATCAATATTTCTATGGGCGGAGCGTACCTAGTGTAGAAATCAATAACAAATCTTTCTAGAATAGCATCATTTGTTTCATCGACTGTATGCTTAGGAAAATAACTCTTATTGCCCCAATTCTGACCCGCTCTGTAAATAAATACTTGTATGCAGGATTTATCTCCTTGGCGTGAAATAGAAATAACATCAGTGTCCGTAATATCATAAAGATTAATATTTTGCTGACTTTGTATTTGAGTTAAAGCTTTAATTTTATCTCTATAACTTGCTGCTTTCTCATAGTTTTCATTATTGCTCTCTTCATGCATTTTTATAGATAAATTTTTCTGTAAGCCACTATGCTTACCTGATAGAAAATCTTCTGCGTCTTTTACAAGCTCATGATATTTTTTAACATTTATAACATCCACACAAGGCGCACTACATCGTTCGATTTGATGCATCAAACAAGGCCTACTTCTATTTTCAAAATATGAATCTTCACACGATCTTAACTGAAACACTTTTTGAAGAATTTTGAGAGTATAATTTAGAGATCCAACAGTTGCAAATGGACCAAAATACTTACCTTTAAATTTCTGCTTTCCTCTATGTTTAGAAATTCTTGGATACTCTTGCTCATGATTAATAAATATATAAGGAAAAGATTTATCGTCTCTTAGCAATATATTATACTGAGGTTTAATTTTTTTTATTAAATTTGCTTCAAGCAACAGAGCTTCTTTTTCAGTTTCGGTAACAATAGTGTCTATTTGTCGTGTTGATCGCATCAATCGTTTAATTCGATTAGTTAGATTGTTATCATTTAGATAGTTTTTAAGTCTATTTTTAATATTTTTAGCTTTACCGACGTAAAGAATCTTTTGATTTTCATCTAGCATCTTATAGATGCCTGGATTAGTCGGGGATTTATCTACTATTGATTTAATCTTATCAATATTTTGCATCTTTATTTTCGAGATCTTTCAATTTCAATACCTGCACTCTCAGCATCATCAATTGCATCTAACTTCTCAAGTCTAATCTTAATAGTTTCAATTCTATTATTCTTAAAACACTCTTGTAAAATTTTTTCAGCTAAAGTTTCTAAGAGTATTGTATGACCCGAATTCACAATTTCTTTTATAATTAGAGATATTTGATTATAGCATACAACGTTATCAATTTTTTCATTTGACGTGTCAGGTATATCTTTTATTTTAGCGATTACATTAACCCTTAATGGTTGTTGAATATTTTTTTCATGAGCGTACACACCCAACTCAGCATTTAACATTAAATCGTTCACAAATATTAAATTGTATCCAGAGTTATGATCAATATTATCTATTTCAGAATTTAGAATTTCTAAATTTAATTTATTTTTATTCATGCTAAATGTTCTCCACCATCTACTACTATTAGTTGTCCAGTTAAAGACTCTGTTTCTAGTATATAATTTAAAGTGTTACTTATATCTTTGGGCTTAGAGCCTCTTTTAAGTAAAGTTGAATTTATTTGTTTTTTAAAATTTTTATCAGACTGAAACTCATTTTTAATTGTTGGCCCAGGTCCTATGGCATTAACTCTAATATTAGGAGCAAGAGATTTTGCTAAAATTATAGTTGCTGAATGTAATGCAGCTTTACTAATGTTGTATGAAAAAAATGCTATACTTGGATTTATTACTCCTTGGTCTAAAATATTTATTATATTACCGTGTGTATTTTTTGTATGCTGCTTAGAGAAGTCTTTACTTAATTTTATTGGTGCATATAGGTTGGTATCAAGATGTTTATTCCAAGATTTAGATGTGAAATTATGAATTTTATCATTTTCAAAAACTGATGCATTATTTATTAAACAGGATATTTTACCTAGTAACTTAGTTGCTTTTGGATAAAATTTATCAACTTCTTTTTTATTATTAAAGTCACATTTAATTATTTCGCATCTAACACCCAGTTCAATAATCTCTTTTCTTAGCTCGCTGGCTGATACTTTAGATTTGTTGTAATGAATTATTATGTCATAACTATTTTTAGCTAAGTCTATACAAATTTGCTTTCCGATTCTTTTTGCTCCACCGGTTACAAGAGCAATTGGATTTTTTCTCATTAAAATAATCTATATATATAAATTAAGTAACTCAATACAAAAACTATTGAAAGTACTCTACTTAATGATTTTTTAGTTAAGCCTAAAATTATAATTACCGAAGTACTCATAGCAAGAAGAATTAAATCATTAGAGTGAATATTCAAGGATGAAAAGTTAAAACCTCTAATTTGAACTATGATAATGGAAGGGAATAAAACAAATAAAATATTCATAATATTACTTCCAATAATATTACCTATACCCATAGCACCTTTTTTTTTCAATGCTGCAATGAGTAGTGTAATTAATTCAGGCAATGAGGTTCCAAGAGCTAGAACGGTTAAGCCTATGACTGTGTGTGCGATACCTAAGCTAGAAAAAAATTCTAATGACTCTGATAAAAAAAGTTTTCCACCAATAAAAAACCCAATAAAACTTAATGTTAATTTTATTAAACTAACATTGCTTTCAAGAGCTATAGCTTCATTGTTAGGTGAAAAATTTTTTAGATGATTAATAAAAAATATCAGTATTATTAAAAATATAAAAGAATGAAGCCAACCTATATTAGAACTTACAGAAAAGATTATGATTAAATATGCTGTAGCCAAAAACAAATAAAAATTTGTCTTAATGTCAATGCTTTCAAAACTTACATTATACAACATTCCAGTGACGCCAAGCACCAACAATAAGTTTGCAATATTACTTCCAATTATATTGCCTATAATTGCATCCGATGCAGGGGGCGTTTCAAATAATGCTGCAGACAAAGAAACCATTAGCTCAGGCGCCGAAGTGCCAAATGCAACAACTGTTAAACCTATTAATACTTGTGAGAAATTAAATTTTCTTGCAATTGCATCCGCTTGATTGATAAGTTGATCGGCACTAGCAATTAATATTCCTAGACTTAATAAAATTAAACTCAATTGATAGATCATTATATTCATATATTTTTAAGTGAAGTATTTATTCTTTTTTTGTTTTGGAGTTCTAATATAATCTAGCTCTAAGTCTCTTTTTTCTAATTTTCTAATTTCATCCCTTATATTTGCTGCTTCTTCAAAATTTAAATCTTCAGCATATTTTATCATCTTATCTCTTAATGATTTTAGATGTTTCTCAATATTGTTGCCAACCATCTTATATTCTTCATTGGTTTTGGTTACATTGTCCTCATTAATATTAATATTTTCCAAAGTCTGATTTATATCACGTTTTATACTTTGTGGAGTAATACCGTTAATTTTATTATGCTTTTCTTGAATTAAACGCCTTCTTTTTGTTTCATTAATTGCATATTGCATACTTTTTGTTATTTTATCTCCATAAAGTATAACTTTACTATCAACATTTCTTGCTGCTCTTCCAATTGTTTGAACTAATGAGCGTTCTGATCTTAAAAAACCTTCTTTGTCTGCATCCAAGATTGCAACTAATGCACATTCAGGAATATCCAAACCCTCACGTAAAAGATTAATTCCAATAAGTATGTCAAAAACACCCCTTCTTAGATCTTGAAGAATTTCTATTCTTTCTAAAGTGTCAATATCAGAATGCATATATCTAACTTTTAAGCCATTTTCATGCATATATTCCGTTAGATCTTCAGCCATTCTCTTGGTAAGTGTAGTCACAAGAACTCTATGATTATTCTCAATTATTTTTCTAGCTTCTAGAATTAAATCTTCAATTTGAGTTTTAGCTGGTCTTACTTCAACTTCAGGATCGATAAGACCCGTTGGTCTAATAATCTGCTCAACAAAAACGCCTTTTGTTTGATCTAGTTCCCATGAGCCTGGAGTAGCTGATATAAATAAAGTTTGAGGACGCATTGCTTCCCATTCTTCAAACTTAAGTGGCCTGTTATCTAAACATGAAGGCAATCTAAACCCATACTCAGAAAGTGTTGTTTTTCTACTTCTGTCACCTTTATACATTCCTCCGAGCTGAGGTACCGTTACATGACTTTCATCAACGAATAAAAGAGCATTGTCAGGAAGGTATTCAAATAGAGTGGGGGGTGGTTCACCTTCTTTACGACCAGATAAGTAGCGCGAATAATTCTCAATTCCGTTACAGCTCCCAGTAGCTTCGATCATCTCTAAGTCAAATTTAGTTCTCTCTTCAATACGCTGTGCCTCAATTAATTTATCTTGCGCTTTAAATTCTGGTATTCTTTTTTTTAACTCTTTTTTAATTAAGATCATAGCCTGTTGTAGAGTTGGACGAGGTGTTACATAGTGGCTATTCGCATAAACTTTTATTTTTTCTAGATCTTCATTTTTCTTTCCTGTCAATGGATCGAATTCACAAATAGATTCTAGTTCATCTCCAAATAATGAAATTCTCCAAGCTCTATCTTCATAATGAGAAGGAAATATCTCCACTAAATCACCTCTAACCCTAAAAGTACCTCTGTGAAAATCAGTGTCATTTCTTTTATATTGCAGCTCTACTAATTTTTGAATGAGTTCATTGCGACCAATTTTTTGGTTTTTTACAATTTCTACAATCATATCTCCATAAGTTTCAGCGGATCCAATTCCATAAATACAAGATACACTGGCAACAATTATTACATCTTTTCTTTCTAAAAGCGCTCTAGTAGCTGAATGGCGCATTCTATCTATTTGCTCGTTAATAGAAGATTCTTTTTCGATAAATGTATTTGACTTAGGAACATATGCCTCAGGCATATAGTAGTCATAGTATGAAACAAAATATTCAACAGCATTATTTGGAAAGAAAGATTTCATTTCACCATACAATTGTGCCGCTAAGGTTTTATTTGGAGCTAAAATTAAAGCCGGTCTTTGAACCGCTTCAATAGTTTTAGCCATAGTAAAGGTTTTACCTGACCCCGTTACACCAAGAAGAACTTGGTTATTTTCATTTTTTTTTATATTTGATACAATTTCTTTAATAGCCTCAGGCTGGTCACCAGCTGGCTTATATTCTGCAACAACTTCGAATTTTTGATTAATGGACATTGTATTAATTGCTTATGATTATTAAATATAGCTTGAGAATCTAAAAAATCTAATATATTCCAATTTGTATACACTTTTAGAAAATATGGCACTATTATCAGATAATATTAACAGAATAAAACCTTCAGCAACTATGGCTGTAACAGGTAAAGCTCGTGAACTAAAAGCTGCTGGGAATGATATAATTGGCCTTGGTGCCGGTGAACCAGATTTCGACACTCCTGAAAATATTAAATTGGCTGCAATAGAAGCTATAAAATCTGGTGATACCAAATATACAGCTGTTGACGGTACACCTGCTTTAAAGCAAGCGATAATAGACAAATTTAAACGAGAAAATAATTTGTCATATACAGCTGATCAAATATCTGTAGGCACTGGCGGCAAGCAAATAATTTTTAATGCCTTTCTTGCTACATTAAATTCTGGTGATGAGGTAATTATTCCTGCACCTTACTGGGTATCTTATCCTGATATTGTAGATTTTGCTGGTGGTA
>CAJJAN010000002.1 GCA_905182145.1 uncultured Pelagibacteraceae bacterium | reverse complement strand
TTGTTACTCCTGAACAATCAGCACCCATAATTCCTGCAACTCGATCTGAAGTTATTAAACGTTCTGCTGCAGAAGTAGCTGCTGCTGCATCAATACAAGTTGAGTCTGCTCTTACAACTTCAATTGTTGAGCCATTTAATAATTTGCCAGAGTCAGAAGCTTCTTTAAAAGCCATTTCAGCTGAACCCGCCATTGTTGGTGTTAGTGATTCAATTGGTCCTGTAAAACCAAGGATTACTCCCATCTTAATATTTTCAGCTACAACTGTCGTTGTCAGCATTGCTACACTTAATAATGTAGCTATCGTTATTTTTTTCATTTTTTTTACTCCCATTAATAATCTCCATTTATGCTAGCAAATACATCCAGCTCAAGCAATGCTTCATTTTTCAATCTACAACTAATACTGAATTAATATTTGTTGTATAATTTGGTGAGCATCTATCTTTTTTTTGAGCCCATGTGCCTAAATGTTGCTCAGAAGCAATTTGGATAGTATCTCCACCAAACCTAGTATTGATTTTATCTATGGTTTTCATCAGATCTTCTCTTATTTTAGAATCCCGTGAAAATAAATCTATTGGTTCTTCACCTTCTGGATAAAAACCAGACAATAAAACTCCTGCTTTTTGATATAGATATCCAGGTTTAAATATTTGCTTTGTTATTCTCGATACAATCTTCGCAATTTCGATTGTATCGTTAGTGGGTGTGGATATATGAATAGAAGAGGAGTTAAAATAATACTTATTTTTCTTATCGAATGGACTAGTTCTTAAAAAAACTGAAACAGATGATGTAAGTAAGTTTTCAGCCCTAATCCGTTCAACAGCTCTACGTGAAAATATTGCAACTGCTTGTTGAATATCATCTAATTCTTTTAAATTTTGTCCAAATGATCTTGAGGTACAGCAACTCTTTCTAGTTGCACGAACTTCTTCTAATGGTAAGCATGATATTCCCCTTAGTTCTGTTACAGTTTTAAGTCCATTAATACTCATCATTTTTCTGATTCTAAAATCATCCGTATCTTTAAGTTGTTTTATATTATAGATACCATGCATATTTAACTTTTTTGAAAGTTGTCTACCCACACCCCATACTTCTCCTACTTCTATAGAAGGCAAAAGTTTATCTATATTCTTCAACTCAAGCAAAGAACATACACCAGAAAAAGACCCATTATCTTTTGCAATATGATTAGCTACTTTTGCTAACGTTTTTGTATTTGCAATTCCTACACTCACAGGAATACCTGTATACTGCAATATAGTTTTCCTTATCTTATGACCATATTCTACAATATCTCCAGGGATTCCATCTAAGCCAATAAATGCCTCATCGATAGAATATATTTCAATATCATTAGTAAATTCAGCAATGATATTCATCACCCTTCGAGACATATCTCCATACAATGTATAGTTAGATGAAAATACATGAACTTTTTCTTTTCTAACAATATCTTTAACTTTGAATAATGGTACACCCATTTTTATACCAAGCGCTTTTGCTTCTTTAGATCTAGCAATTATACAACCATCATTATTTGACAAAGCAACAACTGGTCGATTATTTAATTTTGGATTAAAAACTCGCTCACATGATACATAAAAAGCATTGCAATCAATTAATGCAAAAATTTTATTCTTCATCTTAATTATTATGTAATTTATGAATAGAGTGAATACATACACCCCAAATGATTAAATCCATTTCTTCTGATACATGGACACTGGAATAGTCTTTATTAGCTGACAGTAATGTAATTTTATCTTTTTTAATTTCTAAACTTTTTATACTAAGTTCACCATCTAGTACTGCGACTACAACTGAACCATTTGTTGGCTTGATACTTCGGTCAACTATGATTAAGTCTCCAGGATAAATACCTGCATTGATCATTGATTTGCCTCGGGCTCTTACAATGAATGTTGCATTCGGATGTAGAATTAGTTTTTCATTTAGATCTATAGATCCTTCTGTATAGTCTCTTGCTGGAGAAGGGAATCCACACTCGACCCCCTCATTATAAAACGTTAATTTCATTGTATAAATTAGATTATGTTCTTGATTTGTTCTTATTATTGCACTGCTAAAAATTAGAGTCAACTCATTAGAAATAAATAATTTATTAAGCTAAAAAATGTTTCTTAAAAAAAGAAACTACGTCTTTATGTGATTGTCTACGTGCAACCCAGTTGCCTCCTGTATGCGCCCCAAGAATATTAGGCGTTTCTTGCAATAATCTCATACGACCTTCCTTACTATCAATATTGATAATCTCATTCTTATCAGTAGTAAAATTTAGATGCCCTTCTTTATCGATAGTTGCAAACTGTTCTTTGAGTTTTATGGCAAAAGGTATGAACTCTAATGGCTCAATTGAATCAAATGAATGATGTGCATCAGGGTAAACTGTTAAATCGATATTAGATTTTTTAGGTTTAATATATTCAAGAATATTCTCTACTAAAGATGTAGGTGTATAGTCATCATCTTTTCCACATAAAATATGCATAGGAGCATCAGACCATTCATTAATAACAGGTTTAATGTGAGTACCTGGGTAGAGTGGAAGATGAGCTGAAAATTTTTCGTTATCGATAGTAAGAGAATTTATAATAGGTTGCCATGCAGAGTAAAACGCTGTGCTTCCACCTAAGCTCCATCCCGCAATACCAATTTTATTAGAATCAATATCTGGATGCTGTGACATTAAAGATAAAGCACGAAATGCATCTGTTATCATTGTGGCTAATGTTACAGCCATTTGATTTTCAACGATTGAGATCAAGCCTCTAGCTTCAAAACTATGAATTCTAAATACTGCAATTCCAGCTTCTAGCAGGTTAACAATGTGGTCATGATGATTCCCTCTTAAGCCAGCACTGCCATGAATTGCAATTACTAGAGGGCATGGAAGTTTTGCATTTTCTGGAAAAATTAAAGAGCCATATATGTTTTCTTTTGGCTCTAAGTCAATATTATTAAGAATATGATAAAATTCAAATGGGCTTGATGACTTAAAAAAAAATACACCTGATTTTTTTTTACTAAACTTTGAACTATGATCTTCCATAAGCGGAAGACTTTACTGTAAAAAATTTTATTTACCAAACAAAATCGAGCCTACGAGGGGAGTTTCGTAAGCTCGATTAATCTGAACTAAGATAATAAATTAGTCTCTTATAGAATAAGCAATTACACCAATTTCAGCTTTATCCGTTCCAATCTTTTCGGCCTCTTCACTAATTCTCAATCCTACAGTCCTTTTTATAATTGAGATGACAATATATGATGAGATAAATACAAAGCTGATAACTGAAGCAACTCCAATAAATTGTGTAAAGTACGAAGCATCAGGATTAGAAAATGGTACTATCATAGTGCCCCAAATTCCGGCAAACATATGAACTGGAATTGCACCAACAACATCATCTAGCCTCAAAGAGTTTAAGAAATTAGTACCGAAATACATAATTACTCCACCAATCGCACCAATAAAAATTGCCGCTAATGGACTAGGCATTAATGGTTCTGCTGTGATGGACACAAGTCCTGCAAGAGCTCCATTTAGCATCATGATAATATCAGTTTTTCCACCAACTAATCTTGTAATTGCAGCACCCGCTATACAACCTCCACAACCAGCTAATTGGGTATTCATGAAAATTCTAGACATAGCTGTTGAGTCTTCAAAAGAACCAAGAGCTAATTGAGAGCCTCCATTAAATCCATACCAACCCATCCATAAAATAAATGTTCCTAAAGTAACTAATGGAATTGAAGATGCAGCAAATGGTTCCATATTCGCTGGACTACCATCATTTGAAAATCTTCCAAGACGGGGTCCCAATAATATAACACCAGCTAATGCCGCGGCACCACCGCATGCATGTACTAATGTTGATCCGGCAAAGTCAGCAAAGCCTAAAACGTCCAACCAGCCTCCGCCCCATTCCCATCCCATTTGTATTGGATAAATAACTCCACCTAAGACAGCAGAAAAAATAAAGAAAGGCCAAATTTTTATTCTTTCAGCTACAGCACCAGAAACAATTGAAGCTGTTGCACATACAAATAGAGCTTGGAAAAACCAGTCTGATGCATCAGAATAACCTGTTTCTAAAGAAGATTTATCAGACCATATTTCAAGTGTTCCAATATATCCACCTTCAGGAATTCCATAACCTAAATTATATCCAACTAAATAGAAGACGATACAAACAATTGCAAACTTACCAATATTTTTTGCAGCAATAGTTGATACACTTCTAGTTGTAACTAATCCAGATTCTAACATACAGAAACCTGCTGCCATCCACATAACTAAAAAGCCACATACTAAAAATGAAAATGTATTAAATATATAAGCTACTTCCGCATCAACTTCTGCAAAAGCTGATGGCATGAACAGTGATAATATTAATACTGTTAAAATAGTAATTCGATTTATCATAATTTTCCCCTTATTAAATTCTAAGGATAAATTATATGTATAGATTGTCGGTTGGGATGTAGTAACACTGCCAAGTTGGCGTAAACAGAAAAAACCTAAGGTTTCTGGGAATTAGCAGGCCCCTAAAAAATTAAGGGGAGTATTAGAGGCCTACTTTTTATTAACGGAAGGATTAGTCTCTTATTGAATAGGCAGTTACACCTGTCTCAACAATATCTGTACCTTCTTTTTGAGCTTCATCACTCAACCTTATACCTATTGTCATTTTCATAACCGTCCAGATTACAAATGAAATAATAAAGACAAAGGCAACGATTGATGCTGTACCCAAAAATTGTGCGCCAAAATTGGTATCGCCATTGGACAATGGTACAACTAGTGTACCTAATATACCGGCAAATAAGTGTACTGGTATTGCGCCAACGACGTCATCAATTTTAAGACTATTAAGTAGTGATGTTCCAAAAACTACAACTACACCACCTGCTGCACCAATGAAGATTGCTAACCCAGGAGTTGGTGCTAAAGGTTCTGCGGTAATTGCCACTAGACCTCCAAGGGCTCCGTTCAACATCATAATTATATCGGTTTTACCTTTCCATAATCTAGTAACTATAGCTGCAGTCATTACTCCACCAGCAGCGGCAAGGTTTGTATTAATATAAATAGTTCCAACAGCATTTATATCGTCAAATGTACCCATTGCTAATTGAGAACCACCATTAAAACCAAACCATCCAAACCAAAGTAAGAAAGTTCCAGCGGTTGCAAGAGGAATAGATGAACTTGCAAATGGAACTAGTTTTCCACCTTGATCATATCTGCCTAATCTTGGACCTAATACAATTGCACCAGCTAGAGCGGCAGCCCCACCAGCACCATGTACTAATGTTGAACCTGCAAAGTCAGAAAAGCCAGCAGTAGATAACCATCCGCCACCCCATTGCCATCCCATTTCAATTGGATAAATAATTCCAGTTAAAATTGCTGCAAACAAAAAGAAAGGCCAAATTTTTATTCTTTCAGCTAAAGTTCCTGAAACAATTGAAGCAGTGGCAGCGCAGAAAACCATCTGGAAAAACCAATCCGAGCTGGCTGAATAACCATCAGCAAGAGCTGAGCCATCAGTCCAAGTTGTAAAGCTTCCAATATAGCCTCCTTCAGGAATACCATATGCAAGATTATAGCCCACTAACCAGAACATGATTCCAGAAATTGAGTATAAGCCAATATTTTTGGCAGCGATTGCCGAAACACTTTTAGATGTAACCATGCCTGATTCTAATAGACAAAAACCAAGTGCCATTAACATCACTAAGAAACCTGATACTAAAAATAAAAAACTATTTAAAATATACGCTGTTTCTTCTGAAACTTCTGCAAAAGCGGAAGTAACAAATAGTGATGAAAAAATAACAGTTAAAGATAAGATTCTTTTTAACATTTTTTTTCTCCGTTAATTAATTTACTAATAAAATTAATATCACTGTAAAAGTTTTCATTCTCAATTGTCTTTATCTGCCATGTTGTCACTATTATTTTTTAGTATTAATTATTTTTATAAATATATTAATAAAAATGAAAAAAATAACTGCATTTATAAAGCCCTTCAAATTATATGAAGTGAGAAAAGCCTTAGAAGATATAGGTGTTCAAGGTATGTCTGTTACTGAGTCTCGTGGATATGGTCGACAAAAAGGACAATCAGAATTATATCGTGGAGAAGAGTATGATGTATCATTTTTGCCTAAGTTAAGAATTGAAATTGCAACTACAAATCAATTATATGAAAAAATTATTCAAGTTATCATGCAAACTGCGAGAACTGGACAAATTGGCGATGGTAAAATTTTAGTATCTGAATTAGAAGAAGTTTATCGAATTAGAACTGGTGAACATGGAATTGATGCTGTTGCAGAATTTATTTAACAGCCTACTAATTTTCTATTAATTCCATCATCTTATGGGCTGTTTCATGCCCTGAGTTTTGGTTTTGACCAGTAACAAATCTTTTCTCATCATCCACAACAGCATGAGTTGCAAACATGTCAATGAGTTTTGATTGAGATTCAAATAGCGCGCCAGCTTTTCGCAGTTCAGTTTCTGGATGCTGCGGTGTAGCAGTGATAAGTAATTGTTTAATTTGTTTATCAGTCACAGCTGTCATTCTACGTCCTGCAATTAATAAGTTTCCATCCTTATCTTTAGCTCTTATTAGCCCAAGAGGCCCATGACAGACACCTCCTATTATTGTTTTATCTGTATAATATGCATCACTTATTTTTTGCCCAAGTTCGTCTGAATAACCTAAATCGTAAGCAGCACCCCAACCACCAGCTAAAAAAATAATGTCATAAGCTGTAAAATCAACATCTGCAATTGCTCGTGAATTTTCAATTTTTTTTCTTAATTCCACATCTTTTAAAAATCTTTTATCTGCTGTGGTTTTTATAAAATAAGACAAAGACTGAGGCTCAATAGGGATTTTACCTCCCTTAATACTTGCTACATCTACATGCATCGAAGCATCTAGAAAATCATAATAAGCCACAGTTATTTCAGATAAAAATGCGCCTGTTGCCTTGCCTCCAGTTTTTCCTGGCTTATTCAACTCTGCTTGATTGGTAGCAATTATTAGAGCTTTTTTTCCAGGTAAACTATGAGATTTTCCATAATATTCTGGATGCAAGCCAAAGAATCTTAAGATTTTTGGCATTAATAAAATAAAAATAATTACTATAAAAATTGTAACTAATATTTCCATATTTTATTTATAATAATTTATTTATTTATAATCAAGAATAAAAATTGTAACTAATATTTATAATCAATATATATTGGTGATGACCAAGCTCTTGGCTCATCTATTTCTGAACAAGCCTCAACATCTCTAGGTCGTCTCCAGTCTTGCGTACAAATATCAACACTAATGCAATTACCCTCGGCGTCACGCTCACAGCGAACACCTTTAGTATTAATCTGAAGCGATGGTTCTTCAATTGCCCTTACATAATAACTTGTATCAATTTTAGAAGATTCAAATTCATTATCAGTAAAATTAAATTTGCAGCCTACTTGGTTTTCAGGACAGTTATGTACTAACCATGGGTCTTGAATTCGATCTTCCACTGATTGGTTTTCATATTCTTGTGGCATTACACGAACAACCTCTATTCGAGTGATGGCTTTTCTTACATCGCTTGGGTTATAACATTCATCATAACAAAGTTGCTCAACTCGCTCAGTACCAAGCGCTGTATAAGCATCTTCAGGGCATCCAACCTTTTGCTCAAATGAACCCATTGCTTTTACTTCAAAAGTTGGATTAGTGTTTTGCTCTGTTACTGCACCCATTGGAATTTTTTTGTTTCCATCAAGCATATCAAACCAAAGTAATATTCGAGGTCCACTTGTTGCATAAGTTTCATGACGCTTGAAAGCACTCCAAATTTGTTCTTTTGAACGACCTTCTGTATGCACTGCTGCTAACCCTCCAGTTTGCAAAAAGCCTCTTTGTCTTTCAAACTCAATAGTGTTAAAGCCCAATTTAATGTCAGACGTTTCATATTCAATTGGCTTATCGTCTGATACATAGTTTGCTCTAACTGGATCTACATAGTCTCTATCTTGTAAGTCGTATGATGGTCCATGCAGAAGCTTGTCAGTAAACTTTGATGAGGGACCACTAAAATCAATATTATTTCCAAATAATTCTTTATAGCCTGAACCTGGTGCAGCCTGATGATTGTCACTTGATGAAATAAATCCATATTTAAAACGGTGTTTTGAGCCATCTTCATTAAATTTTGTCAAAGCCATGCCATATTGAGCGCTACCGCCAGGCACATAATTAAATGCAGGACTAAAGCAGTCCTTACATTGCCCTGAATCAACACGATCCAAAAGACTGAAATGCGGAACAACCTGCCATCCATTTCTTCCTCTATCTACAACTGCTTGCTCAGTATACTTTCTACGAACTTCACACTCTGTAATTTCAAAGCCTGCATTTATACATCGATTAAAAATTACTTCTCCTGCTCTAGAACATATTGGTGTAAACTCATCTGTGGCTTTTGGACAAGTTTGAGTACCAATGTCAAATATTCGCCCTTCTTTATCTTTAAAAGTTCCACTTGTAAGATCTGCACGTCCGTCTTGTAGACCAAAAAACCTATCTAAGATTGTTTCGCCTTCTCGTACAACGGTTGCAGCTCTCCAAGATCTATATTCTTCTGAGTTACCATGACCTGAATGCATTTCTAGAAGATCAAACTGCTGTGGATACTGTTTTGAAAGTTCTAAACCTTTATCAAGTGTATATGCTTTTGGTGTATAAAATCCCCAGGTTTGTCCATGTGGTATAATTAAATAATCTTTTGTATATTCTTCTACTTTATTAGCTAGAGAGAGTGGTGTAACTGCTTCCTCATGACAATTAAGTGGCAACTCTTTTGATGGAATATTTTCAGGACATATTGGAACTTTTTTTGTTTCAGAAATATACCTTCTAAAATCATTATAGTTTTTAAAGTTTTTAATATCTATTAATGGAAATAATGAATTTGGATACTCGGGTGCATTATTTAGCAGAGCGTCCCGTGCTACACTTTTAGAGGCAATTGCTCTTGGGGGTAGCAATTCATCTGCTTCATCTTTAAGAATTACATTATGATGTCCCCAGTGGGTATTCCTAGTAGCCCCTACTTGCGTCCATTCCCAACCAAGAAAAGCCACACAGTCTGGATTTTCTTTATCTATTGATAGAGCGTTACATTTTCTAACTGTCTCTTTTGTTTCTTGCCATCGCTTTGGAGTTGATGCCTCTGCGTGATCAGTTATAGCCCAAAAATCTAGAGCTGAACAATGCCGAGCAAAATCACACGCATCAGCAACTGGATGGACACCTGTTCCACCTACAATTGGTAAATTGCCTTGGTGCGCATCAGCAGAAAATGTAGAGTGAACATGTAAGTCACCAAATAAAATTTGTTTACTTAATGAAACATCAAGATCATTTTTTGCAACACTTTGTCTATCAAATTTATCTTCTATAAACTCATTTGAATTAGCAGCTCCAGTTATTTCTCCTGGCCCGAGATCTTCACTAAATAATGTAAAATTAATAACAAATAGGACTGAAAAAATAAACAACAGGACTAGCGATACAAAATATAAAATGATACGTTTTATGCTCATAATGTCCTAATTTTTATAAAAATAAGGCTATATGATAAACTTTAAATGTAAATCAAATAAATGCCTGATAATAAAAACTTTTACCTCTTTTTAACCTCACTAATAATTGGATTATTGATTTTAGGGTTTGATATTTTTTATAGTCAAAGTGATAAATCTTTTTCAAATAATAATGCTATAGCCAAAGTAAATGATCAGTACATCAATGAAGATCAGTTTTTAAAATATGCGGTTACTTTGGGTGCTGATTTTAAGGCTGATAAAGATCAGGAATTAATTAATTTGGTTCTTGAAAGAATGATTGAAGAAGAACTTCTTGTGCAACGAGCCATTGAATTAAAATTACACCAACAAGATATTCAAGTACGAAAAGTCCTAATTGAACAAATTATAGAATTTATACTCCAATTAAATAATTCAAATCCATCTGATGATATTTTACAAAATTATTTTAAAGATAATATTGGTAGATATAAATCTGAAGTTGAATTCAAAATAGATGCTATTTTTATTAAATCTCAAAGTCAAGATTCGGCAATGTTGGGTAGTGATTATGATTTACAGCTACATCAAGACAAATTAGATACAATTCAAAATTATATAAATACAAATGATTTTAAATCTGCAAAAAAATTATTTTCTAATTCTCAATTTTTACCAATACCTGAACAATTTATGAAATATAAAGACTGTGTTAAATATTTAGGACCTAGTAATTGTAAAAATATAAAAGAAATGAGTTCAGGGTCTATCAGTGAACCAATTTTTTATAATAATGGTTTTTATATTTTACAAATGAATGAATTAAAGCAAACCCAAATAAATGATACAAATTTTAATGATTTTAAAGAACAAGTATTATTTGATTATAAGAATTATCAAGATGACCAATCTTTTCTTGAATATATAGATTTTTTAAAATCAAGAGCTTCAATAACTAAATATGAACTAGAATGAGAAAAGTTTTTTTCTTATCTTTAATATTAATTATATTTAGTAATATCAGTTCTGCGCATTATTTTAGCGAATCTTATTCAAACTGGAATATTGTTAATAATAAAATTTCTGCAACTTTCACTATCTTAAAATTAGAAGCAACTCGAGTACTACAGATTGATAGTTTTCAAGAGCTTGGAAAAGAAGAAAAGTTATCAGAAGGTGAGGTTTTCTTAGAATATTTTAAACCAAGAATATCAGTGTTAAATTCAGGTAATAAATGCTCGATTGACACGCAACCAACATTAGTAGCTGGTAAAAAAGAATATCACACTATTGAGTTTTCATATTTATGCGATGCTTCAAATTCAATTAAGATAATTAACAATGTACTATTTGATATTGCACAAAGTCATGTGCATTTAAGTAGAATAAAAAAAGATAATCAGATTTTTGAAAAAGCTTTATTTTATAATGATCAAACAGTATTGCTGGAAAAATTAAGTGAAAGTGAAGAAACTAATTTCTTATCTAGCTTAAGCAACTTTATTTATTCTGGAATAATTCATATTTTAACTGGTCTGGACCATCTCGTATTTTTGTTAGGTTTATTTATTCTTGTTAAAAACTTTAAACAATTATTGTTTGTGATTACGGGTTTCACTATTGGACATAGTATTACCCTTGCACTGGTTGCCTTAAACATTGTTATACCCAATACTTTAATGATTGAAGCTCTTATTGGGTTTACAATTTTATTTATTGCCGCTGAATATATGATCAAAGATACTGGTTCATCCAATGCAATATTAAGTATTTTAATAGCGATTCTAGTTTTTGTTGGCTTAAGCTCATTATTTTTAGAAATACCTATTTCAATGATAACAATTGCTGCATTAATACTGGTAACAGTTGGATATTTTGGAATAATAAGAACAATTAAAAATAGTGGAGTCTTTAGAATAATAGTTACTAGCTTATTTGGATTAATTCATGGCTTTGGCTTTGGTGCATTTTTATTTAATTCTAATTTTAATCAATCTAATATTTTAAGTGCTTTATTTGGATTTAATGTAGGCGTTGAAATAGGACAAATTGTATTTTTATTTATATTGATAGGGCTTACATCGTTCTTATATAAAATTTTAAAATCGGAAAAGTATGAGTATCTAGTAAAAACTTCAATGATTTTAGTTTCTGGCCTTGGTTTTTATTGGTTTCTACAGCGACTTTATTTTTAGTTATTTTACTGTAGCAATAGAATAAAAGTTAAGACAACTACTAATACTGATAAGGGAACCCGCATATTTAAAAACCAATATGGAGTTGCTTTTTTATTATACAGATAAAAATCAGTTGCAGTTGCAAACAAAAAAGAAACAATAATTAGTATAAGAGAAAAAGTTAATGAGTGAAGTACAAGCAATGCACTCCATGCAAGAAGAGCAGGAACAACTGACATTGTAAGCGGAAACCCAATATTAAATAGTAAATCAGCCCTAGAGATAATCATACCCCATTGTATACCTCCAAGAAATGAGGCAATTATTGCAGCATAAGCAACAAATAAGTAAATAAGAAATTCATAAACTTTTTCTTCAGGTGGTGAAATAAAATATGCAGCAAAGATAACGACAAATGGAATTAAACCCAGTGTTCCTAATATTAAAAATGATCTTTGTCCCATATGTCTAGTCTGTAAAATAACTTAAAGTTTTCAAAAAATCGAGCCGTCCACCTTCAATTTCTATCGAGCCGTCTGTAAGTGCTAGAGAAATTTGCGCTATATTCTTTAACCCTGCTAATATCTCTTTTAATTCATGCTGGCTTGTCTTAACTATTAAGTCTGCATCACTAATCTGACTATAGCCCAGTTCAACAACACCACGACGAATATTTAGAACAAAAATATCATCAATATCAGAAAATTCAAACATCACTTTTTTATTGATGTCTAATGTCTTTTTTGCATTTAGATTTACTGGTAATGATTTTATAATTGACTTCATAGGTATAGCTTGAAGCTGCTTAGGTGTTGCTTTTATATCTCTAAAATATATTCCATAGTCACCTCTAAGTTCGCCTGCCACTGTTTTATAAAAATAATAATCATTCGAAGCTGTTTGTGTTAAAGCAAACTTATCTGCAGCATAAGCTTTTATATCTTTAGCTTTTTGATCTTCATTATTCAGTGCGATTAGTGAATCTGTTAACTCCATAGCCCACTGATACTCACCATTGTCTAATGCAAGTTGTGCAGCTTCATGTAAATTTGTTTGCTTATTTGCTAATTCAATCATTTTAGCTGCTTTCTCTTCTGCGCTCAGTGGATGTAGTGTAGTAATATTCCCGTTAAACCAACCAATATAGCCAACAAAAATTGACCTAACATAAGAACTAATAGAACCATAAAATTCTTGCAAGTAAGGTGAAGACTGTAAATGAGATGGCAATTCAATCTGTGCCGCTATTTCATCTGGCAAAAGGCCTTTATTAATATATCTGACAGTTTGGTCATGAACAAATTGTATGGCATCCCTATAATCTGTAAGAGCATTATATACATTTTCTTTACCGACTACAGGCCGACTATGGCTTGGTATTAAATACTTTGCATTTAATGATCTAATTTTATCTAGACTATAAACCCATTCCATTGGATTTCTGTACTTGGTACCTCTTATTGCATATAAGTTTGCAAAAGATCTGTAAAAATTATCTCCTACCATTACAGCTTCTTTTTTAGGAAGATATACATACAAGTGATCATCCGTTTCTCCAGGAACATGACCTAACTCTATTTGAATATTATTGATATTAAGATTTAGACTCTTATCAAAAGTAACATTTGGACGAAGTAAGCCACTAGTAGTATCAGCATTTATTTCTAAAAAACCTCCTATACCTTGGTGAACAATATCTTCTTTATCTAATGGAATTCCAAATTGACGTGCAGATCGTTCATATATTATTGGCCGAATGATTGTTGAAATATTATCAATATTATAAAGTATATTTTCTTGACCATAAATATTTGCATCTAAACTACTCGCAAAGATTGTAGCCCCACCAATATGATCAGGATGATTATGAGTATAAATAATATTATTAACTGGATTTGTTGAAATTTTATTAAGTTCTTTTTTTACAATCTGTGCTGCTTCTTCGCTACCAGTAGTATCAACTATTACATTCTCTGAATCACCAACTATCATTATAACGTTGGCTAGAGCATACCCAATTGCAACATATATATTATCTTCGATTTTTATAATTTCTTTTTGAAATTCCTTAGCATGATCAGTGCTTAAACCTCTTTCTTTTTCGTTTGATGCCTGCTGCTCACTACAGGAAACAGCTGAAAACATAAGTATTATAATCAGTAATATTTTATGCACGATATATCTTTCCAAATTATTAAATGTATTTACTAGAGCTAAGTTTTAATAGATCTTAAAGCTACAATAATTGTAATTTAAATGAAATATAATAATGAAACACTCGGCGCTCTTGCATTAATATTTGCAGGAGTATTTCTTAGTTTTGGTGGTGTAATTATAAGATTCATGGAGTCTTCCTCAGCGTGGCAAATAACTGGATATAGATCTATCACATTCAGCCTAGCAATACTTTTATACGTTTTTATTAAATATAAAAAGAAGACGCCAGAAGCATTTCACAATATTGGCTATAATGGAATTTTAATAGCAATCATCCTTGGTTTTAGTAATACATGCTTTGTGTGGGGTATGAGCACAACTACAGTATCAAATGCTGTATTCATAATGAGTACTGGGCCGTTATTTGCGGCAATTTGTTCTTATTTTTTTTTAAAGCGTAAAATAGGGAAAAAAACTTTTATTGCTATTGCAGGTTCAATGATTGGCATAACAGTAATGTTTTCAGGTGGTATGGATTCTAATAATTATATTGGAAATTTTATAATACTTGGTGTTCCTATTGGTTTTGCTTTTCAATTAACAATCTTAAATTACAACTCCCATATTGATTTTATGCCAGCAACTTTTTTGGGTGGTGTTTTTTCTTCATTAATTGGTTTTATATTTATGGCTAATTTTGATATTTCAACACATGATTTATTGTTATGCCTTTTTATGGGTGCGTTCCAAGTTGGAATAGGCTTTATGCTAATTACTATTGGTTCACGATATATTCCACCTCATCGCGCTGCATTATTTTTACTAATGGAACCTGTCCTAGCTCCAATCTGGGCTTGGTTAGGTGTAGGTGAAATACCAGGAACTACTGAGATGTTTGGGGGGTTAATTGTTTTGACTTTTGTATCCTACAAAATTATTGACCAATTTAAAAATACTGAAGAAGCCTAATTTTTTTACAGATGCTAAAAATATTTAATAATAATAAGTGACAAATTATTTTAAGTATTTAGATTTTCTAATATGAAAGTAAATATTTTATCTGGTGCCTTGGGAGCAGAAGTTTCAGACTTTAATCTCAATTCAGTTACACAAGAAAATTTTGAAAAGTTAAATGCTCTACTCTTGGAGCATAAAGTGGTTTTTTTTAGAGATCAAAATATTAGTTCTAAAGAGTTAATGTTCCTTGGTTCTTTATTTGGCCCAGTTGAGGAGCACGCTTATGTAAGAGGCTTAGATGATTTTCCTCAAATAACTAGAATTATAAAAGCAGCAGATGAAAAAAATCAATGGGGTGAAGGATGGCATAGTGATGTGAGTTATGATGTAACGCCATGTAAGACAATTATACTAAGGTCAATTAAGATTCCCCCTATTGGAGGAGATACAGTGTTTTCAAATATGGAACTTGCCTGGGAAACACTTGATGAAGACATCAAAAAAATAATTGTCGATAAAAACGCATTACACACATCTAATGGATCAAATTTTTTTGTAGACGATTTTTCTGAAATGGAAAGCAACGGCAAGATTGGTGAAAAGTACTCTAATGAACATCCAATTGTGAGAACACACCCTGAAACTGGTAAGAAGATTTTATATGTAAATCCTACATATACAAAAAAAATTATGGGTCTTTCAAAAAAAGAAAGTGATAACTTGCTAGAGAGAATATTTAGACATCAAGAAAAACTTGATTTGTCGTGTCGCTTCAAATGGACTGAAAATGCTGTAGCAATATTAGACAATAGATGCACTCAGCATTATGCAATAGCAGATTTTTATCCCGGTAGAGGACTTGGTCACGAACGTGTAATGGATAGAATTGCAATAGTAGGCGATCAGCCTTATTAATTATTTTATTCCTGCATATTTTTTTGAATAAACATAACTTGAGATAAAATAAACAATATTGATAATCCCATAATTCCAAATAATTTAAAATTAACCCAAACAGTATCTGAGAAGTTTCTATACACAAACTCATTGCAGATTGCTAAAAATAGAAAATAAATAGCCCATCTAAATGTTAATTTATGCCAAGCAGGCTCATTTAAACTCAGTGATGAACTCATAAGATTTTTAATCAGGGGCTTTTTAAAATAAAGACCTATAAATAGTATTGATGCGAAAATTAAGTTTACTAAAGTTACCTTAAATTTAATAAAAATTGGATTATCAAAATATATTGTTAAAAAACCAAATATAAGAATTAAAATTGAGCTAAAAAGAAGCATGGGTGGAATTTTTCGTTCTGAAATATATGAAAGTCCCATTGCTAAAACACTAGCTACCATTAGGGGAACAATTGCACCTTGGATCTCACCCGTCTTAAAAAAGAATATAAAAAATACTAATATGGGGCCGTAATCAACAAAAGGTTTAACTAAATTTTTCACAATAATTAATTACTTTTAGCTCTTGAGATATATTTTCCATCTTGTATTCCGGTAAATATTTCTTCTACCAATGGATGAATTACAGGTTCTGGAATTTCCTCTTTTAGTAAATTCTGTTGTGAGACGTAGGCAATATAAGAGGGCTGACTTGGAGACTCAGCTAACAAATGATAAAAAGGTTGATCCTTCTTTGGTCGAACTTGTGCCGGTATAGACTGGTACCATTCTTCAGTGTTATCGAATTCTGGATCAACATCAAAAATTACTCCTCTAAAGTCGAAGTATCTATGTTTAACTATTTGGCCAATCTCAAATTTTGCTTTATCCATACTATGAAGATAATAATTATTTACTAGTTATTCAAGGGGTTAGAAATGGCCTAACTTTGGGTATTTATCTCATTAATTAGTCCAATGACTTTTTCCTCTTTAACATAACCAGGAATCATTGTGTCATTAATTATAGAAGCAGGTGTTCCTCGTAACCCAAGGTCCTTAGCTAGTTTTTTATTTATTTGAATAATTTGATCATATGGCTGAGTCTGAGCGAAATTATATAGCTTGTTACCTTGAAGACTATTCTCATCTAATAACTGAATAATATTTTCCTTATTCATTGATGAACCAAGAGTCATAAATCCATTATGAATTGAGAAATATAAATCAGGATTATCATTCCAAACTTTTAAAGCAATATTTGCTGCAATATCTGAGATACCTCCAAAAATAGGAAATTCTAAATAAACTATTCTTATATCATTTCTAGATTTTAATATGTTTCCATAATCAACTGCTTGCTTTGCACAATAACCACATCGATAATCAAAAAATTCTACAATTGTATATTTAGCATCAATATTACCAACTGTTGGTAATTGATTTGCTTCATGATTTCGAATAATAAAACTAGCTAAATTAGATTCAGCAAAAGTAGTAATAGGCAATACAAGTATTATTATACATAAAAATTTTTTAATATGATTCATTTGTTTAACCTTATTACAGATTCTTTTGTTCCAACATGATTAAATTTCTTATTTGTTACAAAAGTATATAATTTATTTTGTTTAATATTTTGGTCCCAAATTTTATTGGTTGAAAATACTGTATCACGATAACTATCAAATTGTCTCCTATTAACAATTTGAATCCCACAATATACTAATGGTTTAATATTTGTATTTTTACTAAATCGTTGCAATTGATTATCTTTATTTTTTATAAAGTCACCTACTCCTGAATAACCTGATGTATTTTCTATTTTAGTTGTAAGTAATAAAGAATCCATCTTATTTGAATTAAATTGTTCTAATAAAGACTGAATTGATTTTACTGAATGACTATTCCATAGCACATCGCTATTCATAACTAGAATATTTTCGTCTTTTATAAGAGAAAAAGCTTTTTTAATACCTCCGCCGGTATCTAACAATTTCTTTGTTTCATCAGAGATTAATATTTTTTTATCTAATTGATTTATATAATCTACTATTTGCTTTGATTCATAGTGAACATTGATAAGTATATTTTTAATTCCTGTTTTTTCTAGGCTATCAATACAATATTTTATAAGTGGCTTATTTTTAACTTTAATTAGAGGTTTTGGTGTATTACTTGTTAAAGGAAGCATTCTTTTGCCAAAGCCAGCCGCTAAGATTAATGCGGTATCAATACTGTTATTTTGCATTTGGTAATATTTTTTTAAGCCAAACTTTAAGATCACTCATTGTAGGATTATTTAGATTAGATTCGATATATTTCCATGCATTATCATTATATCCCATATATTTTGATTTATTGTCTCTCAAATTTAATCTGGAAAAAATTCCTAAAATTTTAAGATTTCTTTGTACTGAGTAAAAGGCTAGCTCTTTTTCCAATTGATTGGGATCATATCCTGTTGAATCAATAAAATATTTTATTAATATATTTTTTAGATCTTTTGAGATTGGCCTTCTTACATCCTCAATAATTGAAATTAAGTCATAGCTGGATGAGCCAAGCACTGCATCTTGAAAGTCTAAAATTCCTACTTGTTTTAAGCCTAATTTTGATTTCTGCAAAATTAAATTATCAACATGATAATCTCTTAATACTAATTTTTCAAATTTAGTATCTAAATTATTAAAAATTTTATTAATTATATCTTTGAAATCTTTTATATCAGTGTCTG
This sequence comes from uncultured Pelagibacteraceae bacterium, assembly GCA_905182145.1. Taxonomy (GTDB): domain Bacteria; phylum Pseudomonadota; class Alphaproteobacteria; order Pelagibacterales; family AG-422-B15; genus CACCCN01. Next base: position 43,257 of record CAJJAN010000002.1, on the reverse strand, counting down.
TAATATTTATTTTCAAATATTTTTTTAGATACCACTCTATAAATAATTGACTTTCATCCTGCAACTTTTCTACTGAATATTTTTCTAAAAAAGTAAAATTACTAAATTTATTTAAATCTTTTTTATAAATTTCAACTAATACATCAATTGCTTGTTTATAAAGTTGTTCTTCATTTTCACTATTTAATATTTGTGAAAAGATATTTTCTCCTAAGTCCTCTAGTAGTAAAAATCCATTTTCTTTATCAATAGTAAATATTTCTGGAACATTTAATTTAAATTCTCTCAACACGTGATTTATATTAATAAAAGAGCCAACGTCTTCCCCCAAGTGTGGATCAGCATCCATTAAGATTTTTTTATCTACCCTAAAATACTTTCTAAATGAAGCATCATTTTTTATGGGTATTAAGTTCTTAGTTTCAATTTGATTATTTTTTAAAAAATTATTAATTTGATTTATTCTAGACACCATTTTAAATCTTTCTTATTTATATTTCCAATAAAAATAAAATTTAATGATCTTTTACTCTTACTAACTAAATCAATATTAATTTCGATTCGATTAGCTGGTAAGGCTTCAGGAAATTTACTAGCCCATTCTATAATGCAAATACCTTTAGAAATTGAATTATCATAATCAAGCTCAATTAAATCATCACTATTTTCAAGTCTATAAAAGTCATAGTGATTTATAGTAAAATTTTTATCTTTATATGTTTGCAATAAGGAGAAGGTAGGACTTGGAATTTCACCAGATATTTTTCTGTCCTTTATGATCGTTTGAATTAAATATCTTGAAAAAGTGGTTTTGCCTGCACCCAAATCACCATTAAGACAGATAACGCAGTCTTCAGGGATTGATTTTGCAAATTTATTTGCAATTTTTCGAGTATCTTCTTCTTTTAGAACAATCATAATGAGATTGTATCATTAATTTACTAACTAGTAACGATATGCGTCAGGCTTAAATGGTCCAGCTTGATCAACATTAATATAGTCAGCTTGTTCTTTAGACAATTTAGTTAACTTTGCTCCAAGCTTATCTAAATGAAGTATAGCAACCTTTTCATCAAGGTGCTTTGGTAATACGTAGATATCATTTTTATATTTATCAGTATTTTCCCACAACTCAATTTGTGCAAGCACTTGGTTTGTAAAAGAAGCACTCATTACAAAGCTTGGGTGACCTGTAGCACAGCCAAGATTCACTAAGCGGCCTTCGGCAAGAACAATAACTCTTTTACCATCTGGAAATTCAACTTCATCAACTTGAGGTTTAACATTATGCCACTTATGATTTCTTAAGGCATCAATTTGAATTTCAGAATCGAAATGTCCAATATTACATAGTATAGATCTATCTTTCATTTCTCTAATATGTTCAATGGTCACAATATCTTTGTTGCCAGTTGCAGTAACAACAATATCAGCATCTCCAATTACATCTTCCATGTTAACAACTTGATAGCCTTCCATTGCTGCTTGAAGTGCACAAATAGGATCTACTTCTGTAATTAATACTCTAGCACCTTGACCTCTTAAAGCTGCGGCACTACCTTTTCCAACGTCGCCAAATCCGGCAACTATGCAAGTTTTACCTGCAAGCATGACATCTGTGGCTCTTTTGATTGCATCAATTAAACTTTCGCGACAACCATAAAGATTATCGAATTTTGATTTAGTAACTGAGTCATTAACGTTAATTGCAGGTATCATTAACTCACCTTTAGCAACCATTTCTTTTAATGACTTAACACCCGTAGTTGTTTCCTCAGAAACACCTTTAATATCTTTCATCATTTCTGGATACTTCTTATGCATGTGAGCAGTTAAGTCTCCACCATCATCTAGTAATAAATTAGGAACCCAATCTGGTTTTCCAGTTATGGTTTTTTCAATACATTCCCAATACTCATCTTCCGTTTCACCTTTCCAGGCAAATACAGGAATTCCTTTTCTTGCAATAGCAGCGGCGGCTTGATCTTGTGTTGAAAAAATATTACAAGATGACCATCTAACTTCTGCACCAAGTGCAACTAATGTATCGATTAAAACTGCAGTTTGAATAGTCATATGAAGACATCCAATTATTCTTGCACCTTTTAGTGGTTTATCATTTCCGTAAGCACTTCTTAAGGACATCAATCCTGGCATCTCAGTTTCAGCGATAGCTATTTCTTTATCACCCCAGTCCGCAAGAGACATATCAGCTACTTTGTAATCATGATTATCGGCCATTAGTAAACTCCATTTTAATATAATTATTAGCTATTTAAATCCTGCATTAGATTATTTCAATAGTTAATTATTAATACTTATTGGCAAATTAACTATAAACTTAGCACCAACAAGTTTGCCGTTCATGATTTGATTTTCAGCTCTAATATTTCCTTGATGCGCCTCAATAATTTGCCTTGCTATATGCAAGCCCAAGCCAGAATGAATAGATGTTGCATCATCGCTAGGCTCTCGAAATGTATAAAATCGGTTAAATATATTTTCTGTATTTAATTCTTTGATGCCTGGACCATTATCAGCAATTGTAATTGTAAGATAACTTGAAGCTAAACTAATGCTTGTTTCTATTATGCTGCTATTTGGAGAAAACGAAATGGCATTATCATAGATATTATGAAGTGCTCTTTTAATAAATTCTGCGTGTCCATTTACAATAGTATTATTCTTAATATTTTCACTTGTGATCAATCTTAATTTTACACCTTTAATATTAACGCGGTTATATTCTAGAGTGATATTTTCCAATAATTTTTGAATATCAATTTCATTATTTTGAAGATCAGACATTAAAGCTTCATCTTTCATCATAATAGAATAGTCGGTTATAATAGTTTCAATTCTTGCTACATCATTTTGAATAGCGTTAATAAATTTAACTTGTCCTTTTGTACCACCACTACTCATGACTTCTGTGGCCATTTTGATTGAAGTAAGAGGATTTCTTATTTCATGCATTAAATCTGCTGAGTACTCTTCATTTTCTTCTATCTTATCTTTTAAACTTTCAACTTTTTCAGCTAAAATTTTTGATAGGTCTCCAATTTCATCTTTTCTTTTATTCAAATTAATAATTTTTGTAGTTGATTTTGTTTTTGTTTGAATATTTTTTGCAGAGTCGGCTAATTGTTTAATAGGAGAAATTACTACTGATGATAAAAATATAGAAAATAAAAGAAGTATTATCATAATTGGAATAGCGCCGATCAAAATACTTGTTCTATTATCATCAATTACTTTTTGAATATCTCTATTGTCTTCATAAGCAATAATATAAATATCTTGATTGTAATTTGAAAATAGTTTCATTGAAATAATTTCTATCTGCCTTTTTTGAAAAGCATCGTATGATTTAATTATAAAGTTTTGGTCTTCGCCATTAATAGCTTCTTTAAATCTTAAATTAAAATTATCTTTATTTATAAAAGTGCGGCCAAGAACTTCTTTTTTACCGTTGGTTTCAGCCAGATCTAAGTCAGCGCCATCAAGTGCAACCAGCCCTTTAGACTGGAAAGCATCTTCATTAAGATCGTAGCCCTTTGAATCAAATAAAATATTTTTATTCTTATCTAATATTACTATTGAAACATTTTTGTTTTCTAATATTGAATTAATTTCTTTTGTCACCCGTATATCTTGAAGTGACACTATTAAATCTAAAGTATAATTATTTAAACTAAGATAATTTTCAACGAGTAAGACATGATTTCTTATTTCTTGAATTCTTTCATCTACTAAATTTTTTTGAGAAAATTGAAGTGTTGAAAATACTATTACTGCAATTAAGCCAAGACCTATTAAGTTATAAAATAAAAATTTTCTAAAAAGACTGTTCAAATGACATTATTCTAGTAAATATTTAAAACTATTTCCATTGATATCCTGATCCATATAGTGTGTGTATTGAGTCAAATTCTGGGTCAATTCTTTTAAACTTCTTTCTAATTCGCTTAACGTGACTATCAATTGTCCTATCATCTACATCAATTTCATCTTTATAGGCAATATCCATTAGCCTTTCTCTAGTTTTTACAATTCCTGGTCTTACTACTAATTCATGAATAATTTTAAATTCTGTGGTAGTTAAAGGATCTTGCAATAAAACTTCTTTCCACTCACACTCTTGTCTCTCAATATCAAGCCTAAGTTTATTATGAACAATTATTTTACTTTTTTCATTTTTATCAGCAATAGTCTGGATAGTATTTAGAGTATTCTTAATAGTTTCAATTAAAATTTGAATAGTTAGGTTGCCACCCTTAGTTACATAATTATCTACTCCATGCATTAAACCTTTGAGTCTATCTACCTCTTTATCTTTAGATGTTAAAAAAATTACTGGAATAGTAAGTTTTTCTCTTATCTTTTTAAATAATTCATAACCATCCATTCTTGGCATTTTTATATCAATTACTGCGATATCTGGTGGGTGCTTAAAAAAACTATTTAGTGCTGACTGACCATCACTGTAAGTGTGAATATTAAAGTCTTCTTTTTTTAAGAGTTCCTCCATGGACATAAGAATATTTCTATCGTCATCAACAAGAGCAATTAACGGCCTATTTTTATCATTCATATTTTTATTATGTTGACTAAAAATGTTTAATTTAAGGCATTAATTGCACTTAAAACTAGTCTCTATATCTAGTCTATTATACCCATATTTTTTCTAATTAGTCATATTTTACCTTAACAAAATATTCATTATATGTTTTATTGACCCTTCAAATTTATGGAAAATCCAATAAATAACAAAATTCTAGCTACTGCAAATGTCAGAAGGAATCTTAATTCAGATGATTTATATAGTGCTGCTATAGCATCTGGAGAAGGTAAGGCTTCAAAGCATGAGGCATTGGTTGTAACTACTGGTGAAAAAACTGGACGTTCAGCAAATGATAAATTTTTTGTTAAAGAGGCATCTTCTGAAGATAAAATTCATTGGGGTGATACCAATGTTGCAATTAGTGAGGATAATTTTAATAAAATTTTAAAGGCTTTTGAAGCTTATGCTCAAGAAAAAGAGCTTTATGTTCATGATCTATTTGGTGGAGCAGATAGAGACTTTACATTACCTGTAACCATAATTACTGAGTTTGCCTGGCACGGTTTATTTTCACGTCACATGTTAGTGCGTCCAACAGAAAAAGAATTAGAAAATTTTTCAAGTGACTTTACAATAATTAATTTTCCAAATTTAAAATTAGATCCATCAACTTATGGAATTAATAGTGAGACTGTGATTGCAATTAATTTGGATAAAAAAATTATATTAATTGGAGGTACACAGTACGCTGGCGAAACCAAAAAGTCTGTCTTTACATTATTAAATTATCTTCTACCTGATAGAAATACAATGCCAATGCATTGTTCTGTAAATACGGGTAAAGATGGAGACTCTGCAGTTTTTTTTGGTCTTTCTGGAACTGGCAAAACTACTTTAAGTGCTGATCCTAACAGATCATTGTTAGGAGATGATGAGCATGGCTGGTCAGATGAAGGTTTATTTAATTTTGAAGGTGGCTGCTATGCTAAACTAATAAGGCTATCAAAAGATGCAGAACCTGAAATATTTGCAACTACGCAAATGAAAAATAGTGTAATTGAAAATGTTGTGATGACAGCTGATGGCGAGTTAGATTTAGATGATAATTCAATAACCGAAAATACAAGAGGTGCATATCCACTTGATTTTATTCCTGGCGTTACAATGTCAGGAAAAACTTCTCATCCAAAAAATATCATCATGCTTACTGCTGATGCGTTTGGCATTTTACCGCCTATAGCAAAGCTAACTCCCGCTCAAGCTATGTATCACTTTTTATCGGGTTATACTGCCAAAGTAGCTGGAACTGAAATGGGGTTAAGTTCAGAACCAACTGCAACTTTTTCAACTTGTTTTGGCGCACCGTTCATGCCACGTAATCCTATTGAATATGGAAATTTACTAAAAAAGAAAATATCAGAATTTAGTGTTGATTGCTGGTTAGTAAATACTGGCTGGTCTGGTGGTGTTTATGGAGTTGGAGAGAGAATTTCAATTAAGAATACAAGACATCTATTAAATGAAGCGCTTTCAGGAAATTTATCTAATATTGAAATGAGAAAAGATGAGAACTTTGGTTTTATGATCCCTATATCTATTGCTGGCATAGACTCAAGCATACTTAACCCCAGGAATACTTGGACGGATCCTAACGCTTACGATGCTCAAGCTAATAAGCTTATCAATATGTTTATTGAAAATTTTAAAAAATTTGAGGCAGATGTTGATGAAAAAATCAAATCATCTGGACCAATAATTAATTAAAATCTCTATTAACTTTAGCTAAATCTTCTCTATACCAAATTCCAGCTAAATAATAACAAACCATAGCTAATACTCCAAAACCACCCATTACTATCATCGTTATCGTTAGAGGTTCTTCATAATTATTGAATACATTGTCAGCAAAAAAACCTGTTAAGAATGCTCCTAAGGCTATGCCAAATATATTAACACTTAATACCCAAAGTCCGATCACTGTCCCTCTTATTTTAGTAGAAGTTAAGTTTTGAATAGTAGAAAATACAGCTCCATAAAAAAAAGAAATATTTATTGATATAAAAAATAATGAAATATAAAACCAAATACTCTCTGGAGATACGATTCTATATAAGATAATTATAGGTGTCATGATTAAGTAAGAATAAAATAAGAAATGCATTGGGCCACCTTTTAACTTGCTACCTAGTAAGTCAGACAAGTAACCTCCAACAATAGTTCCTATTCCGCCTCCAATTATAAAATATAATCCAAATAAACTATTATATTCTACAGCTGTAAAACCTCTTTCTTGAACAGCCCAGATTGAATCAAAACTTCCTACGCCAATAGGGATGTTATTAAGTGTTCCAGCTAAGATTACAAAAAAAAGAGATTTGGATGAGGTAACGGCTTTATAAGTATCTTTTAAACTATCTTTAAGTGAAGAACTTTTTTCTTGATTTTGTATTCCATCAATTTCACCTCGTATAGGCTCAGTTAAAAAATAGATAAATATACTTATTAAAGCGCCTATAACACCCAGCCCTATAAATATATTCCTCCAGCCAAAAATAGGTCCAAGGGTTGCTTGGATTAAAAAACCTAGTCCAACTCCTAACGGGATACCAAAGTAATAAATACCACCTGCCATACCACGTTTTTCTTTAGGAAATACATCACTTAACATCGACATTGCACTGGGTGTCAAAGAAGATTCGCCAACACCAATAAATGCTCTAGATAAAAATAGTAAAAATACATTTTTAGCCATGCCCGTTAGTGCAGTCATTGAACTCCATAGAAGTAATCCAACTGCTATTATTTTAGTTCTACTTAGCCTGTCTCCTAATGCTCCAATAAATATACTGCACGTTGCATAAAAAAATAAAAATACAATACCACTAACTAAGCCCCATTGAGTATTAGTTAAATTAAAATCTGCTTTTATTTCATTTCCAAATGCAAACAAAATATTTCTGTCAATAAAATTAAGAACATTTAAAAATAAAAATAAAAATAAGTAAAAATAGGGAGATTTAGTTTTCATGCATACTTATTTAATAAGATTTTTAGCAATTTGTCTTAAATAAATAATTCAATAATTATTCAGTTAAACTCTACCAAAATCATCATCGTATCTAGTAATATCGTCTTCACCAAAGTATGTGCCTGTTTGAATTTCAATTATCTTTAAAATACTATCATGTTTATTTTCAAGTCGATGTTTAGCACCTTGTGGAATATGAATGGTTTCATTTTTTATTTTGGTAAATATATCTTCATTAATTGTAACTGTAGCTTCTCCCTCTAACACTACCCATGTTTCTTCTCTTTTTTTATGAGATTGAAGACTTAATCTAGCTCCAGGATTTACAACTAGCTCCTTAACTTTATATTGTTTTTTTTCATCAAGAATTTTAAATGACCCCCAAGGTCTTTCTTCAGTTGGTGATTTCCATTCCTCAAGAATCCAACTAGAAGAGTTTTTCTTAAAATCTCCACCAACACCAAATACAAATTCAACATTTGTTTGATCTTTAAATGCATCCATTTCTAATATATTGCCAGAAGTCCTATCGCCACCATTAGCAAATAAGATTTTATTGTTTGGAAATTTTTCTAAAACTGTTCTAATTGCACCAGACGCTGAGTTATCTTGATCATCAAAAGTGACAATCTCATCAACAACAGTAAGATTTTTTATAATTTCAATTCTTTCTGACAAAGGCATAAAAGGTCGTCCTTTTTTATTAACTAGCCATTCATCAGAGTTAACACCAACGATAAGTTTATCGCCTAATTTTTTTGCGTCTTTAAAATAAACTATATGACCTGAATGCAAAGGGTCAAAACCACCGGTCACAATTACTATAGTTTCAGACATAAATTAATGAGCCTCATCCCAATTATCACCAAAACTTGATTCTACCAATAAAGGCACATCAAGACTTATTAATGGATGTAAAGCATTTTCCATTTCCTGTCTAATTAATGCTTGATATTTTTCTATTTTACTTTCTTTTACCTCAAAAATTAATTCATCATGAACTTGTAAAAGCATTTTACAATCATTGTTGTTGGAAATATTTTTTTCATAAATTTTTATCATAGCGCGTTTAATTATATCAGCAGCTGTTCCCTGAATTGGCGCATTAATCGCTGCTCTCTCTTGGAAAGATCTATATGCAAAGTTTTTATCTTTTATTTTTGGAAAGAAACATTTTCTACCACAAAGAGTCTCAACATACCCCTGCTCTCTACATAAAGCTTTGGTATCTTCCATGTATTTTTTTATGCCAGGAAATTTATCAAAATATTTTTTAATAAAATTGTTTGCTTCATGATTTGTGATTGATAATTGCTTAGCTAAACCAAATGCAGAAATTCCATATATGATTCCAAAGTTTACAGCTTTTGCTCTTCTTCTTAAATCAGGAGTTATTTTTTTTATATCAGTACTAAAAATCTCAGATGCCGTTAACGCATGAATATCTTCTCCATTCTTAAAAGCTGCTATCAAAGGTTCTATTTTAGCAATGTGTGCTAAAACTCTTAACTCAACTTGACTATAGTCTGCTGATAAAATTTTATATCCTTTTTCTGCAATAAAGGCTTTTCTTATTAATCTGCCCTCAGTCGACCGTATTGGAATATTTTGCAAATTTGGGTCACTTGAGGATAATCTGCCAGTATTAGTTGAAGCCATGGCATAAGATGTATGAATTCTTTGTGTAGTTTTATTAATATGAGTTTGCAAAGCCTCTGTGTAGGTGTTTTTAAGTTTAGATAGTTGACGCCAAGTTATTAAATCTTCAGCTACTTTATTTCCTTCAAAAGCAAGGTCCTCAAGAACTTCAATTCCCGTTGAAAACTCTCCTGTTTTTGTTTTTTTAGGGGGTGTTAAGTTAAGCTTATTAAACAAAACATCTCCTAATTGTTTAGGGGACCCAATATTAAATTCTACTCCACATAATTTAAAAATCGTTTTTTCTAGACTATTTATTTTTTTTTCAAATTCTGATGACAAGGACTGCAAATATTCTGTGTTAATCTTTATACCATTAATTTCCATTTCTAGAATTGAAGCTACTAATGGCTTTTCTAAATAGTTATAAGCACTAATATTTTTTTCTTCACTTAGTTTTTTCTTTAGCAGTAAGTATAACTTAAATGTAATTTCTGCATCTTCAGCTGCATATTCTATTGCTTTTTCAATTTCTACATAGTCAAAAGTGATTTGTGACTTCCCAGTGCCAACTACATCTTTAAACTTTATAGTATCTCGATTGAAATGAACTTTTGCTAATTCATCCATACCATGACGATGATTTCCAGCATCATTTATATATGACATAAGCATTGTATCTTCAAATGAAACAACATCAATTTTGTATCTTTTTAATACAGCAATATCATACTTTATATTATGACCGATTTTAATTAACGAACTATTGCTTAAGATATTGTTAAGTTGCTTTAAGGCTTCCTTAAAGTCTATTTGTTCTTCGATAATTTTTCCATCTTCATCTTTGTGTGCAAGAGGAATATAATAAGATCTTTTAACACTTAAACATATTGCAACTCCAATCAAATTAGCATCAATGACATTTAGAGAATCTGTTTCAAGGTCAAATACAAAATAGCCCAGATCATATATATCTTTCATCAATAGCTCTAATGCTTTCATATTTGTAATTGAAATATATTTACTCTTTTCTAAAACACTATCTGAAGTTTTTTCTTCATTTATTTCTATTGTGTTGGTATTAACTTTTTCTTCTGGCAATTTCTTTTTTGAAATTATTTTTATTTTTTGTAAATCTGGATTTTTTTTAGTTAAACGCTCTTTAAGTTTAAATAATTCAAGCTCATGTAAAAAAGGAAGTAAAGTTTCATAATTAATATTTGTTATATTTAAGGTATCTAATGACTGAATATTAGTTACATCATCTTTTAAGGTTACAAGTTGTTTGCTTATTTTAATTAACTCCTTATTATTTATTAAGCTTTCCCTTCTTTTGTTTTGTTTAATCTGATCTGCAGACTCAAGAAGATTCTCCAAATTATCATATTCATTAATTAATAATGCTGCAGTTTTTAGTCCTATACCAGGTGCCCCTGGAACATTATCCGAGCTATCACCAGCCAAGGCTTGCACATCAATCACACGATCCGGAGCAACACCAAATTTTTCTTTAACATCTTCTATACCAATGGATTTATTCTTCATTGTATCTATTAAATTGATATCTTTTGTCACTACTTGCATTAAATCTTTATCTGAAGAAACAATTGAAACTTTCCAATTCTTGTCTGCTGCTTGTTTAGCATAAGTTGCAATTATATCGTCTGCCTCAAATCCAGCTAACTCAATTGATGGAATACCAAACGCTGTAACTGAATCTTTTATAATCTGAAATTGTGGAATTAAATCTTCTGGTGGCTCACCTCTATTGGCCTTATAATCGCTATAAATATCATTTCTAAATGTTTTTCTGGCGCTATCAAATATAACTGCTAGATGAGTAGGCTTTGAATTTGATTTAGTATCTTCAATAAGTTTAAATAACATATTGCAAAAACCATTAACAGCACCCGTAGGCAGCCCATCACTTTTTCTATAAAGAGGGGGTAAAGCATAATAGGCTCTGAAAATATAACCTGATCCATCGATTAAAAATAAATGTTTTTTTTCTGACACGATTATTTAGCTATTTTCTAAAATAAAAAGCTTACTACAATAAGGGCATCTAATTTCATTTAAATCTCCCATATCTAAATACACTTTTGGATGACCCAATGAACCGCCAATTCCGGCACAGTTGATTTTTTTTGATTGCACAGTTTCTTTTTCAACATCCAAATCTTTATTTTGAGTATCCATAATTAGGATATTACAAGAGTTGGATAAAAAAAACTATAGGGTATTTTTTTAAAAATTATATTTAAGCCTTAGCTCAATTTTTTCTAGGGAACAATTTATCTAATACAACTGCTAGTGCTGGCAGAGTAGTCATTGCACATAACATGTTAACAATGAACATAAAAGTTAACAACATTCCCATGTCAGCTTGAAATTTTAAGGCTGAAAATGACCAAGTTGAAACCCCAATTGCTAAAGTAAGGGATGTAAAGATTACAGCTGCACCAGTGTTAGCAAAAGTATTTTTAAATGCTTCAGTAATATCTAGTCCCTCTTTTAAATAAACTTGAAGTCTATTATAAATATAAAAAGCATAATCTACTCCTATACCTACCGCTAAAACCATAACTGGTAGTGTCGATATTTTTAATCCAATTTCCATTATTTCCATAAATGCATAACCTAGCATTGTTGCGAATGTTAAGGGTACAGTACAACAAATTGTTGCTCTCCAATCACGATAAGTAATAAATACTAATAAAATTATAACGGCATAAACTAAGAGCATCATTGGTAGTTCAGATGTTTCTATAACCTCATTAGTGGCGTGCATAATGCCAACGGTACCACTAGCTAATCTAAAATTCGTTTCATCAATTTTGTAAGTAATTGCATCTAAATTTGGATTATCATTGAAGAGATTTTGAATTGCTGTTCGAGCAGCATGAATATCTCTTATTTCTGCAGTATCATATTGATCTAAATTTTCATCTTGAAATAATGATGATAGTCTTTGAGTATTTAAATGTCTTGTATTGAAGTTATTTTGATAACCAAAATCTATCCATTCATCTTCAGAAAATTCTTTATATTCAACAAAACCTTCTCTTGCATGATCAATTTCTTGTCCATAGTTTTGAAAAAGAGTTGGATATTTTTTTTCACCTTCTGGTGGTTGAAATGCAAAATTAAATTTGATTGAACTTTCTAAAGATTGATATTTAGATTGATATTCTTTTGCTGCATTAATTACGTGCTCAATAGTAGTAGCTTTATGATCTTCGGTAAATATATATACTGGAAGAATTGTACAATTTTCATTTAATAGTCCAGTGGAAGGATCTGCAATACTTGTTACAAAGCCTAAGGCTCTGTCATGGCGAGGAATATAATTCCACTTTGGATTGCCTTCTGCATAGCCACTAGCTGCCTGTCTTGCAACACCTGATAGGGAAATTACCTCTGTTACCCCATCAACATTTTCCATGTACCAATGAAAATTGTCTTGAACAGACATTACATCATACATTCTACAAGCAAGTTCTGGTACTTCCATTATTACAATTAAAACATCAGAGGTTATATTAAATCTTGAAGTTATTTCCTTAGTATCCAGATTATATATTGCATCAGCTCTTAGTTCTGGAGCCCCCGCATGTAGGTCCCCAATATGTCTGTCTGAAGCTAAAATAGTTGCATAGACAAATAAAATAGAGCTAATACCAAGTGTTATGAATGCTGTTTTTGGTTCAGCAAGTCTGCTAAAGAAACGCATGGCATGTCTTCTTTGAGTAATTGCTTTTTCGGCTCTTATAATAAAGTTGGCATTATAAGTTGCATAGGATGCAGCAAGTGGAAGCATAATAAGATTTGTTACAATTTTCATTGCAACTCCAATTGAAGCAGTAATTCCCAATTCTTGAATCATTCCAATTGGTAAAAAAACTAATGTTCCAAATCCTACAAGGTCTGTAACTAATGCCATAGTTCCTGGAACTAATAATCTTGAAAAACTTGATCTTGCTGCTTGAGTTGCAGACTGACCATCTATTACCTCTTTAGTAATCTGATTTATTTGCTGAATGCCATGCGAAACTCCAATTGCAAAAACTAAAAAAGGAACAAGAATGGCTAATGGGTCAAGTCCAAATCCTAATAATTTTAACATCCCAAACTGCCATATGAGTGAAGTCAGTGAGCAAATTAATGGAAGAAATGTTAAGGTCCATGATTTAGAGTAAAAATAAACAGATAAAACTGTTAATAGAAAAGCTATGATAAAAAAGACAACAACCCCACCTGCTTCTTTAGCAATATCCGAAATCATTTTTGCAAATCCAATTATATGAATTTTATATTTTTCATCCTCAAATTTATTTCTAATTTCAGTATCAAGAAGCTTTCCTAAAGACAAATAATCAAGAGGTTCGCCTGTTCTTGGATCAAACTCAGTAAGCTCAATTTTAATTAACGCAGAAGTAAAATCATTGGAAACAACTTTTCCAACATGACCACCCGTTAAAATTCTTTCTTTAATTTTTTGTATCTCTGAGTCATTTAAATCTTCAGGAATAATATTGCCTGGTATCACAGCACTTGCTTCGTAGCCTTCTTCTGTAACACGTAACACTCTAATGTTTGGAGTCCACAATGAAGTCAAAGAAGCTTGGTTTGCACCAGGTAAATATCTTACTGCCTCCGATACTTCCAAAAGTTTTGTTAAGAAATCTTTTTCAAAAATATCACCTTCTGTATTTCTTACTGCAATAATTAAATTATTTGACCCAAATAAAGCATCTTCATACTCATAAAATGTTTTGATAAAACTGTGATTACTTGGAAGTTGTTTATAGAAACCTGCATCTAATTTTAATTGAGAAGCAAAAAAACCCATAACAATAGTTAAAACTACAAAACCAGATAGGATGGCCATCCTATTTTTAAAGAATAAATTTTCTATTTTTAATACCATAGTGTTTTATCGGTTTTAACTAAATTTCAACGCAAGATATGAGAAAAAATAAGCAATGTATATGAGTTATTGATAAATAATATAGCACTCTTATTGATGAAAAATAGAATACTTTAGGTTTAAAGTATTTAAATTTAACTAATCTTCAAGCTGCACAATATTATCAAATTAAGTACATGAATTTATTGGTTATTTCATTTGACTAGTATATCAAGCTGATATACTTTACATTTGCTAAATAAAAATAATTAAGATAGAATTTCATATGCCTACTACTTCAGAAAAACTTAAATTTGCAAAAATTATTGTCAAAGACAAATTCTATAAGATGAAAGAAAATTGGCAAACTTCTCAAAGTGGTAAAAATGCTTTAACAAAAGATCCAGCCTACAACGCTGCAAATCCTAAGCACTTTATTCCAATGATGGATAAAGAAAGATATGGAGAGAGGTCTAATGCGTTTGATAAAATAATTAGTGCTACACATAAGCATTTTTGGGATCCATTAGATAAGAAATATATTGATTTTGATATTCCTTTTGATTTAGAAAACGAACACATAGTTGATCCAAAAGGACCATTTGGTCTAGAGCTAGATATACCAAGTATTGCTGCAAAATTGACTGAAAAGCAAAAAATAAAATTAAACAATGAAAGCTTTCGCTTTGTACTATCGCAAATACTTCATGGTGAACAAGCAGCCCTTTCTTTAAGTGCAAGTTTATGTCATGTTTTAAGAGATCCTGGTGCTCAAGAATATGCAGCCAATCAAACTCGAGAAGAAGCAAGACATGTTACTGGTTTTACAAAGTATATTGAGTCTAGATGGGGTTCTCCATATAAAGTTGGTCCAACTCTTGGAAGAGTAGCCGACGATATTGTTTCTTCAGATGTAGTGTATAAAAAAATTGTTGGCATGCAAATGATGATTGAAGGTCTTGCTATGGGTGCTTTTGCTATGGCTCATGAAGACACTAATGATCCTGTCTTAAAAACTTTATTAAAATATACAATGAGCGACGAAGCGTTCCACCATAAGTTTGGTAAAATTTGGGCTGACAGAACTGTTCCTAAACTTTCTGAAAGTGAACATATAAAAGTAGAAGACTGGGCTGAAAAAATATTTACTGAATTACTTTTCAATTTGATAAACCCATTTGAGAAAAAAGAAGTATATGCCTCTGTTGGCCTTGATGCAAAATGGGTACAACAAGAATTTGAAAAATATATTGATCAAAGTGATGTAATTAAAGAAGAAATGAAAAAGAATAATAATATTTTTAGAGTACTTGTTAAAACATTACTTAAAGCACATATTATCACAGATAGAACAAAAGCTACATATGCTGAATTTGTTGATATGGAAGAATTAAATGCCGAAGACGATACAGTCGCTGGACAAGATATCGCCGACGAAGGTGTGGAGAGACTATCAGTAATTAATGCCGCTAAAAAAATTGCATAAAGTTATTTTGGTGATCGCTTAGCTAAAATTCTCTGAAGTGTTCTTCTGTGCATCTTTAATCTTCTTGCTGTCTCTGAGACATTTCTATTACACAACTCATAAACCCTTAAAATGTGCTCCCATTTAACTCGATCTGCCGACATTGGATCTTTAGGAGGTTCAGGCTTATCTAAATATGGTGCTTTCAATGCAGCATCAATATCATCGGCATCTGCAGGTTTTGCCAAATAATCACAAGCACCTTCTTTTACGGCCGCTACAGCTGTGGGAATATTGCCGTAACCAGTAAGAATAACAATTTTGCAATCTTGTCTTATTTTTGAAAGCTCAGAAACAATCTGCAGTCCATTGCCGTCCTGTAATCGTAAATCAATTACTGCAAACTTTGGTGGGGTATTTTTTATATATAATAGAGATTCTTCTACTGTAGCAAATCCAACTACGCTATATCCTTTTCTTTCCATTGCAGCCAAAAGTCTCTTACGAAAAATTTCATCGTCATCAACTAATAGTAGTGTATCTAAATCTGTATTGTAATTTTCCATATTAATTAATGAGATATCATTAGATTATCTTTTTTCCAAATAATTTTTACACAAGCTCCAGTATTTTCTATATTTCTAAATTCTATTTTTCCAACTGTTTTATTGATCAAATTTTTTGCAATAAACAATCCTAGGCCAATACCTTTATGATTTTTTTCATTTTTTTTAACATATGGCTCACCTAAAATAGGCAATATATTTGCAGGAAATCCCTCGCCATCATTTATTATTTCAAGAATAACATTCTCATCTTTCAATATTAATTTAATGGTTACAGAGTGCTTGGCATATTGATATGCGTTTTCAATAATGTTACTTAAGCTATGAACTATTTCAGGTTTTCTCAAAATTATAAAATTAGAATTTTTAAAGTAATCATCAATTTCAAAATTTAGTTTAATTTCTTCTAATTCATAATCTTTAACAATTTCATTAATTAGTCTTGGAAAATCAAGCTCATTTATAAAAGAGCTATTATCATTAGATATATCTCCCTGGCGCAAGCGATTTAAAATCTCACTACATCTTTTGATCTGTGATTGAATCAATAAAATATCATCATAGTTTTTTTCACTTGCATCTAGTTCGTTTACTATCTCTTTTATTATGACGGAAATAGTAGAAAGTGGAGTGCCTAATTCATGTACCGCAGCAGCAGTAAGACTCATCATATCAGAAATTTTCTCTTCATCAGAAAGAGCTATCTGAGTCTCATTTAAAGCTTTTTCAACTTTCCTAGATTCATTTGCAACTCTAAAACAATAGATACCTATAAAGGCCAATGAAACAATCAATGAAAGCCATATACTAAATATTTGAAATGATGAAAAATCTGAACTGCTAAATTCAAAAATATTACTTGATATTGGTTGGTAAAAAAAAGCGAGTAATGACAGTGATAAAATTGATACAATTCCTATTATTATTGTTCTAAAAAGATCTAAATATGTCGCTGAAATTATAAATGGGGCAATGATTAGTATACAGAAAGGATTCGTTAGTCCTCCAGTTATGTAGAGTAAAGCAACTAACTGTATAGAATCAAAAATTAAGTAAAATAAAGTTTCATTTGAATTAAGGGTTCTAATTGGCAAGAACTTAATGCTGACAATAATATTCAAAATAATGCTTATTAAAATACAAACTGATGCTAAATAAATATTAAAATTTATTTCTAACCAAAAGAATGCAGTTGCTACAGCTATATATTGACCTAATATAGCAATCCATCTAGTTAAATTTAATGTTCTAAGTCTTAAACCAACTAGATTATTATTTGACAGATTTAGTATATTTAACAAATTTTTTACTTATAATTTATGTTTATGAAAAAAGTTAATCACCAGATTAAATATATAATCTATAAAAATATTTCAATCACGGTAAAAATTAAAAAATATAGATATTCTAAGAATTATAAGGTTACTTACGATAAAAAATGTTTGCAAGCATTAGTCACTATTCCTAAATACATTGCTTTTAAAAGTGGGCATCAGTTTGCAATAGATAATATTGATTGGATATATAGGCAACATATTGAGATGGTGCCCTCTATAATTATAGAACATGGGAATTTAATAAATATTAATGGAAAAGAAAAAAACTTAATATTTAAAAACGACACTATAGACAGTGTTACGCTTGATAATAAAAACATTATCATATCAAGTAAGAAAGCTTCAAAACATGGTTTGGTTTTTTTTAATTGGATAAAGATAAAGATTACAGAATTAACTAAAAGTATTTTGCTAGAAAAGTTTCAAAATAAAAATATTAAAAAAATTAGAATATCTAATTCATTTAGTTACTGGGGGTCTTGTAATACTAAGGATAGTATAAGTATTGATTGGAGATTAATATTTGCTCCTGACCATGTTCTAAAATATATAATTATTCATGAACTTTGCCATTTAACAGAATTTAATCATGGTTCACAGTTTTGGAGTTTGGTTGATTCAAAAATAGATAATAGAAATTTTAGCCAAGCCTGGTTAAAACAGAATGCAAACTACTTATATAGAATTAGATTTAGCTAAATATCTAAATTATTAACATTAGTTGCTCGAGATTCAATAAACTCTCTTCTTGGGGCTACATTTTCGCCCATAAGGTCCTCAAACCAACCTTTTGTAATTTCTTCGTCATCAATTGTAACTTGCATTAGCAACCTCTTGTCTGGATCTAGTGTGGTACTCCATAGTTGATCTGGATTCATTTCACCCAAACCTTTATATCTTTGCATAGTAAGACCTTTTTTCCCAACCTCTACAATTTTATCAAGTATTTCAGAAGGAGAGTTTATTTTTATTGGTTCAGAAGAGTCTCGATAAAGTTTACCTGAGTCCTCAAATATTCTAAATGTTTCTTTATAGTCTTTTACCAAAGTTTCAATGATCTGTGATTGAAGTAAATTTAAATCAATATTTCTTTCTTCGGTTACACCTCTAACCTTCCTAGTAAATTTATAGCCGGCATCAACATCGAATGAACCGCTCCATCCTCTTTCGTACTCTTCAGAAATAGAATCTAGACTGGTAGCAATATATTCTGCAGCTTTTTGAGCATTTTTAGGATCATCTTGAAAAGATTTTTGATTCAGATCTAGTCCTTGAGCAATTGCTATCTGCTCAATTGTTTTTGAGTCATATCTATCTGGTAACTTGCTTAATAAATTTTGAATTTCTTTTATCTTAAGTAAGAGTGAATGCAATTTTTTACTATCATAGATTTTTTTATCAAATGATTCGAATGAGTAATCTTTTATTCCATATTCAATTAAAGCTTCAAATAATTCATCGTCATCCATAATATAATGTTCTTCTTTATTTTTAGAAATTTTATACAAAGGGGGTCTCGCGATATAGAGGTATCCTTGCCTAATTAATTCAGGCATCTCTTTAAAGAAAAATGTTAGCAATAAAGTTCTAATGTGCGAACCATCAACATCGGCATCTGTCATAATAACTACTTTGTGATACCTTAATTTTTCTACATTAAATTCTTGATTGCCAATACCTGCTCCAAGTGCCGTTATTAATGTTCCGATCTCAGTTGAACTCAATATTTTATCTTGCCTTGATTTCCAAGTATTTAAAATTTTACCTCTTAATGGCAGAATCGCTTGATTTTTTCTATTACGACCTTGCTTTGCTGAACCTCCAGCAGAGTCACCTTCTACTATAAAAATTTCAGATAGCTTTGGATCTTTTTCTTGGCAATCAGCTAATTTTCCTGGCAAATTTGTTATTTCTAAAGCTGTCTTTCTTCTTGTAAGTTCTCTTGCTTTTCTTGCTGCTTCTCGAGCTTCAGCCGCTTTTTGAATTTTTTGAACAACAGTCTTAGCTACAGCAGGATTTTCTTCGAACCAAGATGTTAGCTTATCGTTGATTAAACCTTCAACAACTGGCCTTACTTCTGATGAAACTAGTTTATCCTTAGTCTGAGATGAAAATTTTGGATCTTGCACTTTTACAGACAGTACGCAAGTTAGCCCTTCTCTAATATCATCACCATTAAATGATATCTGATTTTTTTTATTTGCTAAATTATTTTCATAATAAGTATTAATTACTCTTGTAAGTGCACCTCTAAAACCAGATAAGTGTGTACCACCATCTTTTTGACGAATATTATTAGTAAATGGCATGACCTGTTCGTAGTAACTATCATTCCACCATAACGAACAATCTACTTCAATATTATTTTTAGTTCCTGTTACGTTTATTGGATCGTCAAATATTGGTTTTTTAGATTTATCAAGAAATTTAACAAACTCTGTAATTCCACCTTCATAGTGGTATTTTGTTTCTTTTTTATCTGCTTCTCTTAAGTCATAAAATATTAAAGACACATTTGGATTTAAAAATGCCATCTCTCTAAATCTTTGGCCAAGTACTTTTGCATCAAAGTCTGTTTTGGTAAATATATTGTTATCTGGAGTAAATGTTATTTTCGTACCATTTTTATCCTTGATATCTCCAACTTCTTTTAAAGGGTCTACTGCATCCCCGTTCTTAAAATCTATTTTGTATTCTTTGCCATTTCTAAAAATATTTAATTCTAGTTTATTAGATAAAGCATTAACAACAGACACGCCTACACCATGCAAACCTCCAGATACTTTATAGCTATCTTGATCAAATTTTCCTCCAGCATGTAGCTGTGTCATAATTACTTCTGCAGCAGAAATACCTTCTTCTTCATGCATGTCAGTTGGAATACCTCTTCCATTATCTTCTACTGATACTGAGCCATCTGCATTTAAACTTATGGATATAGTGTCACAATGACCAGCCAATGCTTCATCAATAGAGTTATCTACAACTTCAAATACCATATGATGCAAACCACTTCCATCATCGGTATCTCCGATGTACATACCAGGTCTTTTTCTAACCGCATCAAGGCCTTTGAGGACCTTAATAGAATCTGCTCCGTAGTTATTATTTTGTTCTGTAGACATATTGTGAAGTACTTATTATAGCTTATTTAAGAATTTTTTACTTCAAAAAAAGTAGTATCTTTACCTAAATGACTAAATATTTCTTTTGATACCCCTGTAAACCAACTTTGTGTATTTAGTTTAGAAAGTTCATCAACTAAAGCCTCTCTATGGTGTTGATCAAGATGTGCCATAGCTTCATCAATCAGTATTATTGGTGACATTGCAAATTCTGAATCTCTAATTATTTGACTTACAGATAAAATTATAGAAATCAATATTGATTTTTGTTCACCTGTTGAGCAATACTTAGCTTCTATTGATCTATCATCTAATTTCCACATCCTTACTTCTACTTTATTTGGACCAATGAGCGTTCTATTTAGCTCTTTATCAATTTGTCTATTATTTGACAAAATATTTGAATAATTAAAAATAAATTCATCTTGATTATCCAAAATTTTAAGAGAATTATCATAAATAAGCTCAACTATGCATGAATTAAAAGGTAACGAGATTAATGATAAATTAGCATTAATCTTATCGATTGCTTCTTTTCGATATCTTATAACTTCATAAGCATGCTGAGCAATATTTGTTTCAATTTGCTGTAACCATCCATCATCGATGTTATTAGATTTTAAAATATGCAATCTTTCTTTTGTAAATTTATTATAAGCAGAAAATGATTTTAAATGTTTCTTTTCAATATTGAATATCAATCTATCAAAGAAATTTCTTCTTTCAGAATTAGACTGCAACATTATTTTTTCCATAACGGGAGTTACCCATATAACTCTTAAGAAATTTAATAACTCTGAAGTTTTAGACTTTTCATCATCTATTAGTAAATTAGACTTATTGGAATTATCTTTTACAAAAAATTTTTTAATTTTAACTGAACTATCATTTAATTTTAAGTCAGCAGATAGGCTATAATTAATACCACTTTTTTTATTAATTATTTCTTCATTTTTTGCATTTCGAAGCCCTCTGCCCGGAGAAAGTAATGAAATAGACTCAAGAATGTTAGTTTTTCCAACTCCATTTTTACCAAACAAAACAACATTACTACTATTAGCATCAATAGAAAAATTCTCATGTGATCTAAAGTTATTAAGAATGATTTTTGAAATAAAAATACTGGGGAGCATTTTAAATGCGCATTGGCATTAGAACAAAAAATAAATTGTCCTCAGCATCATCAATAATTAAAACTGGTGCCGCAGGATCTGAAAAGTTTAGTGTAACATCATTACCATCAATTTCTGATATAATATCAAGCAGGTATCTAGAATTGAAACCTATTTCAAGTTTTTCATGTGAAAATTGAACATCTAATTCCTCTACTGCAGAACCTTTACTTGCACTGTTAGCCAATAATTGTAACTTATTATTTTCAATTATAAGTTTTAGTCCTCTTGATTTTGTCTCTTCGCTAACTGCAATTGCTGAAACTCTTTCAATAGCACCCTTTAAATCAACTATATTTGTCTTCAATTTTTTATCATTATTCTGTGGTATCACTTTTGTATAATCTGGAAAAGTTCCATCAATAACTTTTGAAACTAATTCAATTTCACTAAATACAAATTTTACTTTACTTGAAGAAAGTTCAACTTGAACATCTCCATTTGCATCATCTAAAATTCTTCTTAGTTCTAAGGTTGTTTTTTTTGGAATAATAATACCAGACATTTTTTCGGCACCTTGAGGAAGTGGCATATCATATTGTGCTAATCTATGGCCGTCTGTTGCTACAGATCTTAAGATATCAATTCCATTTTTATGTGCTGAATGAAAAAATATACCATTTAAGTAATATCTTGATTCCTCGTTCGAAATTGCAAACTTAGTTTTATCAATCATGGTTTTTAAATCTTCAACATTCATAATAAATTTAACTGAAAGATCATCTTGTGAAATATCTGGAAAATCATCTGTCGGCAAAGTAGACAGATTGAATCTTGATCTGCCTGATTTTATATTGATGCTATTACCTGATTCATCCATATTGAAATCAATATCTGAACCTTGCGGTAATTTTTTTACTATTTCATGAAGGGTAATTGCTGGAACAGAAATTTCTCCATTGATCTCTACATTAGCTGTAATTTTTTCAGAACAGAATATATCTAAATTAGTGGATGAAAGTCTTAATGAATTATCTTCAGCTTTAATTATTACATTAGATAGAATTGGAAGAGTATGACGAAGCTCAACAACTCCTTGTAAATGGGATAAGGCCTTTGCAAGGTCAGAACTATTAACTTTTAATTTCATATGCAGTATTATACATAATTTAATTAAGACTTGTTATTAAAATTCAATAATAATGAGATTATATGTTTCTTATGAAGAAGTAATAATTTGCATTAAAACGTTAATATCTTCATCAAATTTATTTGACTCTGACTTAAGTTGATCAACTTTTTTAACTGCATGAATTACAGTTGTATGGTCTCGTCCACCAAATTTTCTACCAATTTCAGGCAATGATCTTGAAGTTAATTTCTTTGATAAATACATAGCAATTTGACGAGGTCTAGCAAACGATCTTATTCGTTTAGCTGACATAATATCTTCTACTTTAATATTAAAATAATTGGCAACTTTTGATTGTATTTCATCAATCGTAATTCTTCTATTGCTTGATCTAAGTAAATCTTTGAGAACTGTTTGAGCTAATTCAACATCAACAGCTCTATTCATTAGGTTGGCAAAAGTTACAACTTTATTTAAAGCACCTTCTAACTCTCTTACGTTATTAGCAATTGTCTTAGCTAAAAAGATAACTACATCTTCTGGAATATTAATTTTATTCTCGTACTTTAAACTTAGTTCCTGAGCTTTCTTTTTTAAAATTTCATGTCTTAATTCAAAATTAGCTGGAAGGATATCAGCCACTAAACCCCAAGATAAGCGAGATTTAATTCTATCATCAAAACTATCTAAATCACTGGGCGCCCTATCAGATGAAATGATAACTTTTTTATTTAGATCTAATAATGAGTTAAATGTATGAAAAAACTCTTCCTGTGTTGAAGATTTGCCCATCATAAATTGAATATCATCAATTATTAAAACATCTACAGATCTAAACTTTTGTTTAAATGACATTGTATCTTTTTGTCTTAAAGACTTAATAAACTGAAACATAAATCTTTCAGCTGATAAATATAATACTTTGGCATTTTCATTATGATTTTTTATTTCCCAAGCTATTGAATGCATTAAGTGAGTTTTTCCCAAACCTACTCCGCCATAAATAAATAAAGGATTAAAATCGAATTTTTCTGGCTGAGCCATTCGTTTTGCTGATGCATAAGCTAGTTCATTAGGATGACCAACAACAAATTTTTCAAATGTAAATCTTTCATCTAGGGGCCAATCATCTGATTGTTGAGTGTAAGCAACAGCCTTGGATTTTCTATTTTTTTCAATAAATATTTCACTATTTACACTATCTTGATCAGCTGCAAGCATAGCATCAACTATTATTTTAACTCTTTTGATTTCAGGATTTTCTTCTTCTATGTAAAAAATTATTTTATCAACGTAATGAGCCGTAATCCAATCTCTAATAAATTTTGAAGGAACCGAAAAAACTAAAGTTTCATTTTCTAAGGTCTTAACTTTTAAGTTTTTTAACCAGCTATTATAGATTTCATTACCGTATTCTTTATTGAGTTTTTTAAGTACTGAATACCATGTAGCTTTTATATCTGAAACAAGAGGCTGTTGTGAATTTAAATCTTGTATCATTAAAGTTTTGCCTCTTAGGTTATATAAAAATTGTAACTAGTTTTTTTTAAAATTAATACAATTGTTTTCAGTTTTTTAAAAACAATCAAAAGTACATTATTCTAAAAAAATATTTTTTAAAAAACTTAAATTTGAATTTTTTGAAAAACTAATAAAAAGATATTTATTAATTTGAAATAACTTATCGTTATTAAATTTGAATCGCAATGAGAAAAAGAAATATTTAATAGCTAACTTTTATACCACTAATCTACTGTGAATAGAATCTAGTAACTTAAGTTATTATGTTTTGATAATAGTTTGATTAAAACTTTTAAGTATCAGATAAAACTTGATTAATTAATTTATAGCTTTTACTTTTTTTACAAGTCTTGAAACTTTTCTTGCTGCAGTGTTTCTATGTAGAATACCTTTAGATACAGCGCTCATTATTTCTGCTTCAGCTATTTTCATAGATGCTTGAGCTTCAGATTTTGAATTGTTTACTATATCTAGTTCTGTCTTTTTAACATAAGTACGATATCTATTTCTAACGGCTTTATTGATAGCAGTCTTTCTCTCGATAACTCTTACTTTTGTTTTAGCTGATTTTGTATTGGCCATGATTTTTTATATTTATTTTACTTTTTAACCCCAGTTACTTCTGACAATTATCACAATAGAAGCTTGAACGCTGGGCTATAACTATTCGTAATATTCTAGAATGACAAGTTTTTTTTGTACAAAATTTTCCTTCTTTTCCATAAACCTCAAATTCTCTTTGAAAGAAGCCTAAATTACCATCGACTAAAGAATAATCGTTAATTGAAGAACCCCCCAGCTTAATTGACCTCTTTAGTACTTTTTTAATTGATTTTACAAGCCTATCACACTCAAGTGGACTTAAAGACTTAGCTGATCGATTTGGCTTAATTTTGGCTTTATATAGAGATTCAGAAGCATAAATATTGCCTACTCCCACAACTATAAACTGGTTCATAATTATTGACTTAATATCTGCTGATCTACCTTTAAGAGCTAAAAACAAATAAGTCTTATTAAATTTAACTGTGAGTGGTTCGGGAGCAAGATTTTTAATTAGTTTATGTTTATCTATATTTTCAGTTTCACATAGTAATACAGACCCAAATCTCCTTGGATCAATAAATTTCATTTTTTTCTTATTAGACATGAAAATTTCTAAATGGGTATGTTTAAATTTTTTCTCACTAGAACTTAAGCTATCTATAGCAATTCTTCCTGACATACCAAGATGTATAATGATGGTTAAGCCATTATTTAAGTGTATTAAAATATATTTTGCTCTGCGGCTTACATCATAGATTTTAGTATTTAAAATTTTTTGTTCAAACTTAGAATCCATTTTGAATCTTAAATCTCTTCTCTTAACTAAAACCTTATTAATCTTACAATTAAGTAATTTTGACTTAATTCCTTGAGATACTGTCTCAACTTCTGGTAATTCTGGCATAGTACAAGTATATATTTAAAATCTTTTAATAAGGTAGTAAAAGTAACCTGAAATTTAGATAATACTTATGGAAACAAAACAAGTCTTTGATGCGGTAGCAAATAAATATGACTTAATGAATGATATCATGTCATTAGGAACCCATAGATATTGGAAAGAGTGTTTAATTGATTGGTTAAAACCATACCCAGGTATGAATATTATTGATGTTGCTGGTGGCACAGGAGATATTTCAAGACGTTTTTTAAAAAGAGTGAGTGGAAATGGCAAAGCTACTATCTGTGATCCTAATGCAAGTATGCTTAAAAATGGATCAAAGAATGTTGATAAATATGAAGACTCCATAATTAGAACTTGTGCTTTTGCTGAAGAGTTACCTTTTGAAAATGAATCTTTTGATGCCTATATTGTTAGCTTTGGTATTCGCAATTTTACTGATATCCAAAAAGGCTTGGAAGAAGCCATGAGAGTATTAAAGCCAGGAGGTAGATTCATGTGCTTAGAGTTTTCAAAATTAGAGAATTCTAAATTGGCTAAACTGTATGAAACATATTCCATGGTTATACCTAAAATAGGTAAGCTTGTTGTTGGAGATGAGGAGCCATATAAATATTTAGTAGATACAATTGAAAAATTTCCGTCACAGGAAAAGTTTTCAACAATGATAAGGGATGCTGGATTCGAAAAAGTTGAGTACCGAAATATATTTAATGGTGTTGTAGCAATTCATTCAGGCTGGAAAAGTTAATTTTATGATTGCAAATTTTCTATTTTTTTTAAAGATAATTCGTGTCTTTAAAAAACATAATATTCTTAAACTTATTGAGAAAAATATTCGCTATAAATTTTTATTTAAATTATTCACTTATTTATTAGCTCCAGCAACGTTTAATAAATCACCAAAAGATATGCCTGACGGTATTAGAATTTCATCCGCACTAAATGAACTCGGTCCTTCGTTTATTAAGTTGGGACAATTGATATCAACCAGACCAGACATAATCGGCAATGAAATAGCAGAAGATATGGCTATGTTGAGAGATAATTTACCTCCATTTTCTAGAAATGAAGCTATAAAAATTATTGAAGAACAATTTGATAAAAATATAGACAATGTATTTCAAAATTTTGGTGAACCTATAGCCGCCGCATCAATAGCACAAGTACACTTTGCTGAAATCAAAGATGGAGAAAAAATTATACCTGTTGCTGTAAAAATATTAAGACCCAATATAATTGAGACTATTGAAGATGAAATGTATCGATTAGACTGGTTAACTAATTTTCTTGAAAACTTCAGTGAATTTCAGCGTTTACAACTAAATTCTGTAATTAAAAAAACCAGAGAAATCATTAAATTTGAACTGGACTTAAGATACGAAGCTGCAGCTGCTTCAGAACTAAAAGAAAATACAAAAGATGATCAAAGTTTTTATGTGCCTGACATTCATTGGGAATATGTAACAAAAAAAGTTTTAACAATTGAGAGAATAAACGGTATTCCAGCCGACAAAATAGATCAATTGATAAAAAATAAAACTAATTTAGTAAAAGTTGCAGACTCACTAATTGTTAATTTTTTAAGACAAGCAATTAGAGATGGGTATTTTCATGCTGACTTACATCAAGGCAATTTATTTATTGGTAATAATAATGATCTGATAGCAGTTGACTTTGGAATTATGGGTAGATTAGATAAAAAAAATCGAAGATTTTTAGCTGAGATCATCTTTGGTTTTATTAATCAGGATTATCTTAAGATTGCTGCAATTCATAAAGAAGCAGGCTTAATTGATGGCAATCAATCAATTGATGACTTTTCTCAAGCACTTCGATCAATTGGTGAGCCTATTATAAATCTAAAAGCAAAAGATATATCTATGGGTAGAGTTTTGGTTCAATTATTTGATATAACAAAACAATTTAATATGTCATTACAGCCCCAATTGCTTTTGCTTCAAAAGACAATGATTATTGTTGAAGGAGTCGCAAGAAAATTTAATCCTGAAATAAATTTTTGGGAGATATCTAAACCTGAAATAGAAAAATGGCTTAAAGATGAGCTTGGACCAATAACAAAGCTCAAGGAAACAGGTAAGGTTCTTGAAACGTTGGCAAGAAAAATTCCTGACATACCTGATTTTCTAGATAGGGCTGAAGGTGCATTTGATATAATAGTAGAAAATAAATTAAGTTCAGATAACAATAAAAGTAGAAGAAAAAGTCGCAAAAACCTATTAGGCATAGCCTCTAGCGCTATTATAATATTTATAGCTGCTATCTTGTTGATTTAAATATATATTATAAATATTTTATTATTTTACATATCAAAGTGTTAGCGTTAAATAGCTCCTGAAATGAAAAAAATTAAAAATATTTTATTAATAATTACTGGCGGTATTGCTGCTTACAAATCTTTAGAATTAATTAGAAAATTAAAAGATCAGAGTATCAATGTAACTTGTATATTAACAAGATCTGGAAGTGAATTTGTTACGCCCCTGTCTGTTGCGAGTCTATCTGGTAATCATGTTTATTCTGAATTATTTAATCTTACCGACGAAAATAAGATGGGACATATCCAGTTATCGAGAGAGGCTGATTTAATTTTAGTTGCTCCAGCAACAACCAATATAATTTCTAAAATGGCCTATGGCTCTTGTGATGATTTGGCCTCTACTGTTTTAATGGCCACAAACAAGCCAGTGTTTGTTGTACCCGCCATGAATGTTAGAATGTGGCATAACCCAGCGACCCAAAGAAACATTCAGATGTTAATTAATGATGAAATAAAATTCATTGGCCCAGAAAAGGGGGATATGGCTTGTGGTGAATATGGTCTTGGAAGAATGTCAGAAACTCAAGAAATAATAAATTCAATTCTAGAATATGACTTATCTCTATCCTCACAACCTCTAAAAAACTTATCAGCCCTGATTACCTCTGGACCTACAAAAGAGCAGATAGATCCTGTAAGATTTATTAGCAATGAATCATCTGGAAAACAAGGATATGCAATTGCTCAAAGTTTATTCGATATGGGTGCAAAAACCACATTAATAACTGGTCCAACTAACATCTCATTGCCTCAAGGACCATCAATTATTAAAGTTAATACCGCAGAAGAAATGTTATTGGCCACTGAAAATCTATTGCCTGTAGATATAGCTGTATGTGCAGCAGCTGTCAGTGATTATAAGATTAATCAAACAAGTGATACAAAAATAAAAAAAATTGGAGAAAATATCTCCCTAGAACTAACAGAAAATCCTGACATATTAAAACGAATAGGTAAAAGGAACTCCCAGCGTCCAGAACTTGTAATTGGTTTTGCAGCTGAAACAGAAAACCTTCATAAGAATGCAGAAGCTAAGCTTGTATCTAAAGGATGTGATTGGATTTTAGCAAATGATGTTAGTAATGGAAAAGTTTTTGGTGAAGATGAAAATGAAATTGTATTTATATCAAAAAATAAGTCAGAAACTTGGAATAAGATGACCAAAGAAAATGTAGCAAAAAAGTTATCTAGTAGTATTTCAGATTATTTTTCTGTTTAAAAATGCCATCTATAAAAGTTTACATAAAAAAAATATCGTCTAAGTCTGATTTTAAATTACCAAATTATGAGACTAAGGGTGCTGCTGGAATGGATCTTTCTGCAGATATTGAATCTGAGGTAATATTAAAACCTTTAGAAAGAAGTTTAATTCCAACAGGAATAGCAATTAGTTTACCCAAAGATTTAGAGGCTCAAATAAGACCACGTTCTGGTCTAGCTATAAAACATGGCATTACTCTTTTAAATACCCCTGGAACTATTGACTCCGATTATCGTGGTGAAATTAAAGTTATTTTGGTAAACCTAAGTAATGATAATTACACTATAAAACCTCAAGATAGAATTGCTCAGATAGTATTTTCTCGATTTGTAACTGGTGAATTTGATATTGTTGAAAATTTAGATGAAACTGATCGTGGTGAATCTGGCTTTGGATCTACGGGAAAATAGTTATTTTATAGATGTCAGCTGAAGGTTTTATTATTTTAGGAAATCAACTTTTCCCCTTAAATCATATTAAAAAATATAAGTCATGTCATTTTTTTATGGCTGAAGATTATGAGCTATGTAGCTACTTTAAATTTCATAAGCATAAATTAATTTTTTTTCTTGCATCAATGCGAAGTTATAAAGATTCATTGGTTAAAGAGGGGCTAAAATGTCATTACGAAAAGTTAGATGAACAAAAAAGAGATAATAATTATGAAAAAAAATTAAAAGTATTTATCAAGTTAAATAATATTAAAAAATTAAAAGTTTTTGATATACCCGACTCTTTTTTTAGAAAAAGAATACTCAAGTTTTGTTCTTCTAATAAGTTAGAATTAGAAATTATTAAAAGTCCGATGTTCATGACAGATCAGAATTTGATTGATGAGTACTTTTCTAAAAATAAAAAACCTTTTTTAAATAATTTTTATAAGTTACAAAGAATTAATGAAAATATTTTAATTGAAAATAAACTTCCTCTAGGTGGAAAATGGTCTTTAGATGAAGAAAATAGAAAAAAACTTCCAAAAAATATCAAAATTCCCCCTCTTCCAACTGCTAAAAAAGATATTAATATTGAGGAAACTAAACTTTTAGTCGATAAAAAGTTTAAAAGCCACCCTGGTAACATAAATGGTTTTTTTCTACCGACAAATAGAAAGTTAGCATTACTATGGCTTCAGAATTTTTTAGAAGAAAGATTTAAAAATTTTGGTGATTATGAAGATGCAATGAGTACTGAATCTAACTCAGTTTTTCACAGCTTACTCAGCCCACTATTAAATATTGGCTTACTTACCCCTCGAGAAGTTGTAACTGAAGCAATTAAATATAATGAGAGCAATACAATATCACTAAATAGCCTTGAAGGATTTATTAGACAAATTATTGGATGGAGAGAATTTATCAAAGGGACTTATGACGTCTACGAAGATAAAATGATAAATAGTAATTTTTGGAATCACAAACGCAAACTAACATCTTCATGGTATGATGCTTCAACTGGTATTGAGCCACTTGATCATTTTATTTCAGAAGTAAACTCCAATGCTTACACACACCATATTCCAAGACTAATGGTAATAAGTAATCTCATGAACTTGACGGGCATACATCCACAAGAAATATACCGCTGGTTCATGGAAATGTTTATAGACTCAAGTGATTGGGTGATGGTGCCCAATGTCTATAGTATGGGAACTTACAGCGATGGTGGTATATTTGCTACAAAACCATATCTATGTGGGTCCAATTATATTTTAAAAATGAGTGATTTTAAAAAAGGTGATTGGTGCGATATTGTAGATGGTCTTTATTGGAGTTTTATTGAACGTAATATAAATATTATTAAAAAAAATTACAGAATGTCGATGATGGCTAATGCATTTACACGAATACCTGAGGATAGAAAAAAAATAATATTTTCTAAAGCAAAAGAATTTATTAAGAATAATTCTCTGTAAGTGATTATAATTTTTTTAGTCTTCTAAGTGTATAATAAGTTCAACTTTTTTAATTTTTTTCCCTTTTGGGGCTTCTGGCATAGAACTAATTTTTACATCTTGACTTTTAATGTCTAAAAGAATTTTTTCTTTATCAGAAAAAAAATGATGATGTGAACTAGTGTTTGTATCAAAGTAGACTTTGTCGGTATCTATTGTAATTTTATTTAGAAGCTCTTTTTTACAAAATTCATGTAAAGTATTATAAACTGTTGCAAGTGACACACCATGTTTCTCATTTGAAAGTTTTTTAAATAAACTTTCAGCAGTTACGTGCTTATCAATTCCATCGAATAAGAAATTACCAATTAAAACTCTTTGTTTAGTAGGTCTTAGGTCATTAACCCTTAAAATTTCTTTTGTCTTTTGCATAGTAGTATTATTTAATAAAAATTATTGTATTTTACAATCTAAATGCACTAGTGTGATTAAAACATAAGTAAAACAAACAGATAGTAGATAAAAATGATACAAAAACCAAGTTTCTCTAAAGAAGAATTACTCGATTGTGGTCACGGCAAAATGTTTGGGGTTGGCAATGCAAGGCTCCCTCTGCCGCCCATGTTAATGTTTGATAGAATTATTAAGATTAATGAAGATGGTGGTCAATTTGGTAAAGGTGAAATAGTTGCAGAATTTGATATTGATCCATCCCTTTGGTTTTTTGATTGTCATTTTGAACAAGATCCTGTCATGCCAGGATGCTTAGGACTTGATGCGATGTGGCAACTAGTTGGCTTTTTTCTTGGATGGATTGGTGAGCCAGGTAGAGGAAGGGCTCTTGGTGCAGCTTCAATAAAGTTTGCTGGTGAAATACTTCCAGAAACAAAAAAAGTTGAGTATATTATTGATATGAAAAAAATAATTAAACGTGGAGTAGTTGTTGGTGTTGGTAATGGAATAGTTAAAGCTGACGGTAAAACTATTTATCATGCTGAAGGATTAAAAGTAGGTTTAATAAAATAAATGAGAAGAGTAGTTATAACAGGACTAGGAATTGTATCATCAATTGGAAACAATGCTTCTGAAGTAGTTAATTCACTAAAGACAGCTAAGTCTGGGATTTCTTTTGATCAGTCTCATAAAGATATGAATTTCAGAAGTCAGGTAAGTGGACAAATAAAAATTGATTTGCAAGAAACTATTGACCGTAAATTTTTAAGATTTATGGGTGACGGTGCAAGTTATAATTATATAGCTATGCTTGAAGCATTAAAAGATTCTGGTTTAGAAGAAAATGAAATTTCAAACCCTATGACTGGACTAATAATGGGTTCAGGGGGACCTTCAACTAAAAATTTATTAAGGGCTTTTGATATAACTAGAAAAAGTGGTCCAAAAAAAATTGGTCCTACTAGTGTTCCAAAAGTAATGTGCAGCACAAACTCTGCAACATTGTCTACTTTTTTTAAAATTAAAGGCATGAATTATTCTATAAGCTCTGCTTGTGCAACTAGTGCTCATTGCATTGGCCATGGCTCTGAATTAATTCAAATGGGCAAACAAGATATTGTCCTTGCTGGTGGAGGTGAAGAGTTAGACTGGTCCTTATCAGCTCTTTTTGATGCAATGACTGCCCTTTCTTCAAAATACAATGAGTCTCCTGAGAGTGCTTCTAGAGCCTTTGATGAATCTCGTGATGGTTTTGTAATTTCAGGAGGTGGTGGTGTTGTAGTGCTTGAAGAATTAGAACATGCAAAAGCGCGGGGTGCAAAAATTTATGCTGAATTAGTTGGTTATGGTGCAACTTCAGATGGTTTTGATATGGTACAGCCTTCTGGAGAAGGTGCTAAAAGGTGTATGGAAATGGCAATTAAAACATCTGATGGTGAAATTGATTATATAAATGCGCATGGAACATCAACGCCAGTTGGTGACAATGCAGAATTAGGTGCAGTTCAAGAAGTTTTTAAAGAAAATAGTCCATATATAAGTTCTACTAAATCTCTTACTGGTCATTCTCTAGGTGCTGCTGGAGTTCAGGAAGCTATATACTCTCTTTTGATGATGAAGAATGATTTCATGTGTAAATCTGCCCATATAAAAAATCTTGATGAGGCAGCAAAAAATATGAACATTCTTACTGAAAAAAAGGAAGGTTCATTTAATTTTGCAATGAGTAATAGTTTTGGTTTTGGAGGCACAAATGCCTCACTAATTTTTAAAAGGTATAATTAAATTATGTATTTAAAGGGAAAAAAAGGAGTCATCATGGGTCTTGCTAATGATCACTCTATTGCCTGGGGAATTGCGAAAAAATTATCTGAAGAAGGTGCTGAACTATGTTTTATGTATGCGGGTGAAACTTTATTGCGTCGTGTCAAACCACTTGCTGAGTCGTTAGATTCCAACTTTTTAATTGAATGTAATGTTTTAGATTCTGGGTCAATAAAATCAGCTTTTGAAAAAGTAAAAGATAAATGGGGTACAGTAGATTTTGTTCTTCATTCTATTGCTTTCTCTGATAAAAATGAATTAAAAGGAAAATATTTAGATACATCACGAGATAATTTTACTCAGACAATGTTAATTTCATGTTTTTCATTTACTGAAACAGCTAATGAAGCTAGCAAGCTTATGATCAATGGTGGATCAATGGTTACTTTAAGTTACGATGGTTCACAACGAGTTGTGCCTAATTATAATGTTATGGGTGTCGCTAAAGCTGCACTTGAATCAAGTGTCAGATATTTAGCAGCTGATCTTGGCAATCAAAATATAAGAGTTAATTCACTTTCAGCGGGGCCAATGAAAACACTAGCTATGGCAGGAATTTCTGGTGGAAAAGATATGTTAAAGTGGTCTGACAAAAATTCTTTAATGCAAAGAAATGTATCTTTGGATGACGTAGGAAAATCAGGATTATATTTACTAAGTGACCTTTCTTCAGGAGTAACTGGTGAAAACCATTACGTTGATTGTGGGTACAATAAAGTTGGCGTTCCTAGAGAAATTTAGTTTTTTTCAGTAAGTAATGAATATTGCTTGCTCGTTGTTCCTTGTTCATTATCGAGAAGTTGTGTTGGATAGTCTCCAGTAAAACAATGATCAGTAAATTGAGGTTCAGTTGCGTTTCTTTCTTTATGACCCATAGCCTTGTATGTTCCATTGAGAGATAGAAAAAATAAAGAGGTTGCACCAATTGACTCTCTCATTTCTTCAACACTTTTTTTAGAGGCTAAAAGCTCATCATAGTCTGGTGTATCTATTCCATAAAAATCTGGATGAGTTATAGGTGGACATGAAATTCCAAAGTGTACCTCTGTAGCACCAGCATCATAAATCATTTTAACAATTTTTCTGGCAGTAGTACCTCTCACAATTGAGTCATCGATGAGAACTACTTTTTTATTTTCAATGTACGATTTATTAGCACTATGTTTTAATTTTACCCCAAATTGCCTGATATTCTGTGTTGGCTCAATAAAAGTTCTACCTACATAGTGATTTCTAATTATACCTAACTCAAATGGAATATTTGCTTTTTGAGCAAAACCTAACGCTGCTGGCACACCTGAGTCTGGAACGGGAATTACGACATCTGCATTAACAACATTTTCAATTGCCAACTGTTCACCAAGATTTTTTCTATAATAATAAACTGTCTTACCGTCGACAATACTATCAGGTCTTGAAAAATAAATTCGTTCAAAAATACAAGGACGTTCTTTAACAACTGGAAATGGCTTAACGCTCTCAATTCCAGATTCTGAAATAATTACAATTTCACCATTCTCTACATCTCTTACGTACTTTGCCCCTATTATATCAAGAGCACAAGTTTCAGATGCTAGAACTGGTGCACCGTTTAAATCTCCAAGTACTAAAGGCCTAATACCATGTGGGTCTCTAACGCCAATTAATTTCTTATTAGTTAATATTACTAAAGCGTAAGCTCCCTGTACTTGAAATAGAGCATCTATTATTTTATCAACCATAGGGACTCTTTTTGAGCGTGCTACTAATTGTAAAATTGTTTCTGTATCAGATGTAGTTTGAAATATTGACCCGTCATTAACTAATTTTTTTCTTAGCATAGAAGCATTAGTTAAGTTTCCATTATGAGCGCATGCAAAACCACCAACTGCTAAATCTGCAAATAAAGGTTGAATATTTTTTAGAATTGAATCTCCAGTTGTAGAATATCTAACATGGCCAATTGCATTTCTACCTGGCAATCTCGATATTATTTCTGGTTTATTAAAATTATCTCCAACTAAACCTGGTCTTCTCACACCATTAAATTTATCACCATCAAAAGTAACAATTCCAGCTCCTTCTTGACCGCGATGTTGAAGTGCATGTAATCCTAAGGTTGTTAGTGTAGAGGCATCTGGGCTACCAAAAATTCCAAAGACACCACATTCTTCATGCAGCTTATCGTCCTGGAATGTTTTGTTAACCATTTTTAATAATTTGTTAAGCTTCAATATCCTTCATTGATAATTTAACTTTACCTTTATCAAATCCAATAACTTTAACTTTAACTGTATCACCTTCGCTTACTACGTCAGTAACTTTTTCTACTCTTTCTTCAGCAAGCTGAGAAATATGAACAAGGCCATCTTTTTTACCCATGAAGTTAACAAATGCACCAAATTCCATAATCTTGACAACTTTACCTTCAAAAATGTCTCCAACTTCTGGTTCTTGGATTATTCCATTAATCATGTCAATTGCAGCCTGAATCATTTCTTTGCTAGTTCCAGAAATTTTTACAGTTCCATTATCACTAATATCGACCTTAGCACCTGACTCAGCTATAATTTCTTTAATAACTGCTCCACCTTTGCCAATTACTGCTCCAATATTATCTCTTTGAATTTTAATCATTTCACTTCTTGGAGTATAAGGTCCAAGCTCAGTTCTTGGAGCATCAATCGTTTTATTCATTTCAGATAATATGTGCATTCTTCCAGCATTAGCCTGGTTTAATGCCTGTTCCATAATTTCTGTAGTTATACCAGTTATTTTGATATCCATTTGTAAAGAGGTGATACCATCTTTTGTACCAGCAACTTTAAAGTCCATATCACCAAGATGATCTTCATCACCCAAAATATCTGATAATACTGCAAAGTCGTCTCCTTCTTTAATCAGTCCCATTGCAATTCCAGAAACAGCATTCTTAATTGGAACACCTGCATCCATCAAAGCTAAAGATGAACCGCATACAGTTGCCATAGATGATGATCCATTAGACTCTGTAATTTCAGAAACCAATCTAATTGTATAGTCAAATTCTTCTGAATCTGGCAACACAGCCTTCATAGCTCTCCAAGCAAGTTTACCATGACCTACTTCTCTTCTACTAGTAAATCCACTTCTTCCAACTTCACCAACTGAATATGGTGGAAAATTATAATGAAGCATAAACTTCTCTTTATATGATCCTTGTAAAGCCTCTATGCGTTGCTCGTCCTCTCCAAAACCAAGAGTTGCTACAACTATGGCTTGTGTTTCGCCTCTAGTAAATAATGCAGAACCGTGAGTTCTTGGTAACCAAGATACTTCATTACTTATATTTCTAATTTCATCAAGTTTTCTTCCATCAATTCTTGATTTATTATTAATTATTTGACCACGGACAATACTCTTTTCAATTTTTTTAAAATAAGACATTAATTCATTTGAATTAATTTCTTCATTGTCTTCGTGCGATTTTAATAATTTTTCTTTAGAAACAGATAGTGCAGCATGTCTTTCCATCTTATCAGTTAAAGCATAAGCTTTTGCTATGTCATCTGAGCATTCTTTTTTTACGATTTCTTTTAACTCAGTATTTTCGACATATTCAAATTGCCATGGTTCTTTTGCACATTCTTCTGCAAGATCAATAATCATATCAATTACTGGCTGCATTTCTTTATGGCCAAAAGTTACAGCACCTAACATTATTTCTTCTGATAGTTGATTAGCTTCAGATTCAACCATTAAAACAGCTGAATTTGTTCCAGCTACTACTAAATCTAAATCAGATTCTTCGTTCATTTTTGGGTTTAAGGTATATTCACCATTTTGATAACCAACTCTACAACCTGAAATTGGTCCCTTAAAAGGTATACCTGATATAGTAAGGGCACTAGAAGCCGCTACCATAGCAACAATATCAGCATTGGTTTCTGTATCATGTGACAACACTGTAAGTATAACTTGAGTTTCATTTCTAAAACCTTCAGGGAATAATGGTCTAATAGGTCTATCAATTAATCTACATATTAATGTTTCTGCTTCTGTAGGACGCGCTTCTCTTTTAAAAAACCCCCCTGGAATTTTTCCAGCAGCGTAATATTTTTCAGTATAATTAACTGTTAAAGGAAAAAAGTCCAAGTCAGGCTTTGGCGTCTTTGCTGCTGTAACATTACACATTACCACAGTGTCTCCATATCTTACGATAGTTGATGCGGTCGCTTGTTTAGCAACTTTTCCAGTTTCAATTATTAATTTATCTTTTCCCCATTGGATCTCTCTTGAGATTGACTCACTCATTATTTTTTCCTTTTTCAATTAAATTTATTATTTATATTATTTTCTTAAACCAAGCTTATCGATTAATGTTTCGTATGAAGCGGTGTTAGTTTTCTTAAGATATGCAAGCAACGTTTTTCTTTGATTAATAAGTCTCATTAATCCAGTTCTTGAATGGTTATCTTTTTTATGTGTTTGAAAGTGCCCAGTTAAATTGGATATTCTTTCGGTTAATATTGCTACTTGAACTTCAGGAGATCCTGTATCAGCATCGCCTCTTGCGAAATTATTTATAATTTCTGTTTTTTTTTCCTTATTAATCGACATCTCTATTCCTTTTTTTGTTATATATTAAACATCCTAATTGGCACTAATGTGCCACTTTCAATCTTACCAAGCCCAAGTACTTTTTTTTCTTTGTAAACTAGTAGTGTGTTTACATCGCTAAATTTATCAAAAAGACTTATTACTTGACCATTTCTAAACTTAATAGCATTTTCCTTTTTGAGATATACCGCCGGGATGTCGTCCAGTACACTTTCAATTGGCAATACCATTTTGAAATGATTGCCAATATGTACTAATTCCAAGAATTTATCTAGTGAAATAATACCTTTTTCATCAATTTTTGAAATTTTAGTTCTTCTTAAAAATGAGATATAGCCTAATGAATTTAATCTTAATGCAATATCTCTCCCTAAAGATCTTATATACGTCCCAGATGAACATTTCACTCTTAGTTTATGGGTATAATTATTAAGTTGTTTAATATGATTGATTTCATAGATAGTTACTTTTCTAGATTTAGTTTTAAAATTTATGTCTTTACGAGCTAGTTTGTAAGACCTTTGACCATTAATTTTGATAGATGAATGTTTGGGAGGATGTTGATCAATTATACCTGTAAACTTATCTAATATATTTTTTATATCATTTTCATTTGGAATTTTATTAGTCCGTTCTAAAGTTTCACCTTCTAGGTCTTCTGTTGTTTTAGATTCGCCAAACGTAATATTAAATTCGTACTCTTTTATACTACTAATATAATCAATAGATTTTGTAGCTTCGCCAATAGCTATACCTAATGCACCTGTTGCAAAAGGGTCAAGTGTTCCAGCGTGACCAATTTTTTTAATATTTAATATTCTTCTAATTTTTCTAATTACTGAAAATGACGATATACCAATTGGCTTATCAATGAAAAGCCATCCATCCATCTTATTTTCTGTCATTTATTTTTTTAGATCTTCTTGCACTTTTTCACTATTTAGTAGTTCGGCAATTTTTTCATAATTTTTTGAAGTTTTATCAAATCTAAAAATTAATTTTGGCAAGAATTTCATACTTACAAGCTTGTTCATTTCTTTTGCAATATAATGGCTAGAGTCTTTTAATTTTTGAAGTACTTCTTTTTCTTCTAGTTTTTCATGAGTACTTATATATACATAGGCATGCCTAATATCATCACTCATTTTAACTTCTATAACTGTAAGTGGAAAATTAAGACTTGATTCAATCGGTAGTTCATTCCTTAACAGTATTTCACTAATGGATTTTTTAATATTTTCAGTAACTTTAAAGTGGCGATTAGATTGATTGTACTTTTTTTTTATTATCACAATGATTGAGATACTTCTTCAACATTAAATACTTCGATAATATCACCCTCTTTATATTCATTAAATTCTTTTAAGCCGATGCCACACTCAGTACCAACATTAACATCCTTTGCTTCATTTTTTTCTCTCATTAATGTAACAATTTTGCCTTCATAAATTGAACTAGTATCTCTTAATATTCTTGCATTTGCCCCTTTTTCTATAACACCGTCAGTTACCATACATCCTGCAACAGAGCCTACTTTAGACACTTTGAATACTTTAAGTATTTCTGCCTTACCTAAGTAATTTTCTTTAATCTCTGGTTTTAGCTGTCCGGTGGCATAGTCAGACACATAAGTTATAAGCTCATAAATTATTGAAAAATCTGCAATATTCGTTTTATTCACTTTTGCTTTAAGTTTTGCTTCCTTTGTAGCCGGGGTATTAAATGAAACCAATAATGCATTTGAGGCTGCAGCCAAAGCAACATCACTTTCATTAATAAGTCCAACACCAGAATGAATTACATTAATATTTACTTTATCGCTCGCAATTTTATTAATTTGATTAACAATAGCTTCTGTAGAGCCACGCGTATCTGACTTAAGCACTATTTCAACAAGTTCTTTGCTTTGATTTACAAAATTAAATGCTGTTTCATTATCAAAAGTTTTAACACCTTTTGGTTGAGTTTTTGCTTTATAAATTTCTTTTCTAATATTTATTAACTCTAGAGCTTTTTTTTCACTATCAACAATTACAAAGCTGTCTCCTGCCAAAGGTGCATTACCTAGTCCTAACATTTGAATCGGTGATGATGGCAATGCTTCTTTTAAATTTTTTCCTTGATCATCAAGTATAGCTCTTACTCTTCCATATTCAGAGCCAGCAACGGCAATATCTCCAACTTTTAAACAACCATTTGTGATTATAATATTGGAGATTACTCCTCTACCTTTGTCTACATTTGCTTCAATTACACTTCCCTCTGCATATGTTTGATTATTAGCTTTCAAATCTGCTAATTCACTTTGCAAAACAATTGACTCAAGAAGTTTATCAAAATTCATGCCTGTTTCAGCAGAGATTTCTACACACTGGACATCGCCTGATAATTCTTCAACTATAATTTCTTCTGATAATAATTGTTCTTTAATTTTTTTTGGATCAGCCTCTGGTTTATCACATTTATTTATAGCAACGATGATTGGAACATTTGCTGACTTTGCATGAGAAATTGCCTCTTGGGTTTGTGGCATTACTCCATCATCAGCAGCAACTATTAGTATTATAATATCTGTAACATTTGCTCCTCTAGCTCGCATTTCTGTAAATGCGGCATGTCCAGGTGTATCAATGAAAGTAATTTTCTTTTCATTATGTGTAATTTGATAAGCTCCAATATGCTGGGTAATACCACCACTTTCTCCAGAAACAATATTTGAATTTCTTAGTTTATCTAGTAAAGAAGTTTTTCCATGATCAACGTGACCCATAATAGTTACAATTGGAGGTCTTGTAGAATCTTTAGTAGCATCATCATTATGTGAAATAAGATCTTTTTCTAATTCCTCAACATTTTCTCTTTTAAATTTATGCCCAAACTCAGTTACAATTAACTCAGCTGTATCAGCATCTAAAGTTTCATTAATAGTTGCCATCATACCCATTTTCATTAATGACTTAATTACATCTCCAGATTTTTCAGCCATCTTAATGGCTAAATCTTTTACGGTTACGTGCTCAGGTATATTAACTTCTCTAATAATCTTTTGTTGAGGATCATTATTGGATACATTTTTTTTTGATTTCTGTTTAGATCTTTTATATGCAGCTAAACTTCTAGTTCGCTCATCCATTCCAGAAAGAGCTGTAACAATCGTAACCTTTCTTTCTCTAAGATTTTTTCTTCCAAAACCAGTACTAGGTTTTTTCTTATCTTTTTGATCATCAATTGATTCAGTTTCAATTAAAGTTGGCTTAGAAGTAGCTTCGTTAATTTTACTCTGTTCATCTACTTCTTCTTTTGCAATAATTTCAGGCTCATTTTTTATCTCTTCAGACTGTTGGTTAACAATGCCACCAATTTCCTTTAAAACATCTTTTTTATCAGCTGCATTTTTAGCTTCTAGTAATTTTTTTTGCTCTTCTTTGGAAAGTCTTTTTAAGATTTTACCAGATTTTTTTATTTCTGATACTTCAATATCTTTTTTAGGTTCATCTATTTCTTTTGTTTCTAAATTTTGTACAGGTTTTTTTTCTTGAATATCATTTTCCGGTGTAGAAAAAATATTCTTTCTAGCACGTTTACGTTCAACAATTACAGTTGAACCAGATTCAAAACTTCTAGTTGGATTAGATTTAATTGAAGAACCAAGTTTAAGGCTTAAGGTTTTTTTCTTGGTGGTGTTTTTTGTATCTTCTACCATTTTTAATTTTTATATAGCTATTAATTAAGCCATATTTTCCTTGCTTCTAATATTAATTGATCAGCCTCATCTCTTGTTAAGCTAAAACCATCAAGCATTCCACTTACTCTACTATTTTTGTCATGCTTATCTTCATAATATCCAATAAGATCGTCTGTTGTTAACCCTGCGAAATCATCAAGTGTAATTATTTCATTTCTAGCTATAGCAACTAACATTGATGAGTTTAACTGCCAAAATTCAATAAATTTATCTTCAACTTTTAAATCACTCAAAATTTTATTATTTTCTTCCTCAGTTTTTTCAAGGTATTGTGTTGATCTATTAACTAATTCATCAACAATTTCTTCATCAAAACCTTCTATACTTGAAAATTCAGTTTTATCTGTTCCAGCGATTTCTTCAATGGAAGTAAAGCCTTCACTTACTAATAATTGTGCCAAAGTTTCATCTACATCAATAGCATCAACAATCATGTTAGTTTTTTCAGAAAAATCAGCTTGTCTTTTCGTCGATTCTTCAGCTTCAGTTAAAATATCAATTTCAAAACCAGTCAGCTCAGAAGCAAGTTTAACATTTTGTCCTCTTCTACCAATTGCTAAGCTTAGATGAGACTCATCAACTACAACTTCAATTTTATTTTGTTCCTCATCTAAAACTACTTTTAAAACCTCTGCAGGCGCTAATGAAGCAATTGCTAGATTTGGCAAATTTT
Organism: uncultured Pelagibacteraceae bacterium; assembly: GCA_905182145.1. GTDB lineage: Bacteria > Pseudomonadota > Alphaproteobacteria > Pelagibacterales > AG-422-B15 > CACCCN01. The sequence goes on along the minus strand of CAJJAN010000002.1, from coordinate 647 downwards.
CAGACCAATTAATAATATCTATTTTTTCACCTTGTAATTCATTCACAACAGCTTGAACTCTGCTTCCACGCATTCCTACACATGCACCTACAGGATCTATAGAGCCATCATTTGTGGAAACTGCTATTTTAGCTCTACTTCCAGGATCTCTGGCAACTTTTTTTATTTCTATAATGCCATCATAAATCTCTGGAACTTCTTGAGTAAACAACATCGACATAAATTGTGGATGTGCTCGTGATAAGAAAATTTGTGGTCCTTTAGTTTCAGATTTTACTTCATATATGTATGCCTTAACTCTATCGCCATTTCTTAAACTTTCTCTTGGAATGCCCTGATCTCTTTTTATTATTCCTTCAGCCTTTCCTAGGTCTAAAATAATGTTTCCAAATTCAGTTCTTTTAACTATTCCATTTACTATTTGACCAATCTTATCTTTAAATTCGTCATATTGTCGCGCACGTTCTGCTTCTCTAACTTTAGAAGTTATAACTTGCTTGGCAGCCTGAGCTGCAACTCTTCCAAAATCTAAAGGAGGAAGTGGGTCTAATAATTCATCGCCTATCTCAGCTACTGAATTGATTGCTTGAGCGTCTTTAAGTGAAATCTCCGAGAATTTATTTTGAACATCTTCAACAACTAACATT
>CAJJAN010000001.1 GCA_905182145.1 uncultured Pelagibacteraceae bacterium | reverse complement strand
GACAAAAATCCAAGATGATTTTGAATCTCTGATTTTATTCTTGGTTGTAATGGTTTTGAATTTTCACCAAGAAACCTTGCATACAGTTGTAATAAGAATGGCATAATTGCTGAACCTTCAGCATAGTGCATTAGTTCAACATATTGATAGTAATCGCTATCAATAATTTTAGGCGCAAAATTTTCATCTGCACATTGATCTACAATATAAGTTACAATAGCTGCTGACTCGATAATTATTTTTTTATCGTGCTCGAGCACTGGAGATTTACCTAAACTATGAATATCTTTTAATTCTTTAGGAGCAAGGTTGGTAAGTTTATCTCTTTGATATTTAATTATTTCATATTCTGCATTAAGCTCTTCAAGTAGCCATAATACCCTATGTGATCTAGAATTATTTAAGTGATGAATTTTTATCATTAATTACGCCTGATATGCCCCAATAGTAGTTCTATGCAGAAGACGGTTATGTCCTTGATAACCACCGGTTGCCTTATGCAACACACTTCGATTGTCCCACATAACTAACATATTTTTTTTCCATTTATGTCGATACTGAAATTGCTCTTGACCTTGCCACGCTGCTAATTCTAATAACAATTTCATCGCTTCCTGGTTTTCCATACCATCAATACCAATAATATAACCAAAAGTTCCAAAGACACCCTCTCTATCAGTTTCAGGATGTTTTCTTATGATGGGGTGAAGTTGTTTTGCTAACGCTTCATCGGATGCACGTATATCCATGCTGCGACCCATCTCTCGATCCTTATCTCCATAGCCTCCAGTTGACGAATAAGGCAATGCTGCAGAGTGAATAGCTAACTTTCCTTCTAATTTTTTTCTTAAATCAGCTGGCATTTTATCCAAGGCAAGATGTTGGTTTGCAAATAAAGTGTCACCGCCCTCTGATGGTATGTCTATTCCAAAAAGACAGGTGCCTGCTGGTGGATTTTTTTGAAAACTCCAGTCAGTATGCCAGTTGTCCGCAAATACAGGAACTTTTTCATCAGCTGTTCTTTTAACTGCTACAATATTATTACGTCCTGGAATAGGTGCGATAAATGGATCATCACCAAAAGAACCAAAGCTTAGGGTAAAGCGCTCAAGGTCGTCATCAGTCATTGGTTGGTTTGGAAAACTAAGAACATGATGTTTTAGCCAAGCTTCACGTATTGCTGATATTTCATCTTCTAAAAGTGATTTAGTTAGATTAACTCCAGTAATTTCTGCACCACAAGCTTGGTCAGTAACTTTAATGTTTAAACCCATACTATTTAAATAAAACTTTGTTGAATATATTCTAAGCGCATTTTTGCTTTTTTACTATAGGGTAGAATTTCTAGAATTTTTTTATAAGTCTGTGCTGCTTTCTCAAACTGATCCTGTGAAATATATATTTCAGCAAGACCATCAAGTGCACCAAAATGTCTTGGCTCCAACTCAAGTGTCTTTGATATATCGCTAACTGATTTTTCATAATCACCAATAATATAGTGTAATGTAGCTCTCTTATTCCATGCCTCTGCAAAATTCGGGTCAATGTCTAATACTTCTGAAAACATATCTATCGACTTTAGATATTGTCTTTTTGCCATGTACTGATTTCCTAAATTAAATTTTTGTTGGGCTTCAAAATTACCTATTTCAGACCAAATTGACCAAATTTGATTAATAGTAGGCCCAGCATTTAATTCATTCTCTATTAGAGTTAGGTCATCAAAAAGAGTTTTTAACCTTAAGTCGAATTGATCAGAATAAGTATTAAAATTTATTGTGGATAAAAAAAGGGCTATTAAAATAATTTTTTTCATTGTTTTGTTTTTCTTGGTGGGCCCACCAGGACTCGAACCTGGGACAACTCCGTTATGAGCGGAGGGCTCTAACCAACTGAGCTATGGGCCCGGAAAAATACAGTTATACTGCAAATATAAAAACTTTAAAGAAGAATTACTATTAAGCTTAATTTTTGTCTAAGAAGCTTTTAAGCTGTTTAGCTCTAGTAGGATGCTTAAGTTTACGCAACGCCTTAGCTTCAATTTGCCTAATACGTTCTCGTGTCACTGAAAATTGCTGACCAACTTCTTCTAACGTGTGATCTGAATTCATTCCAATTCCAAATCTCATTCTTAATACCCTCTCTTCTCGAGGAGTAAGTGATGATAAAATTTTAGTAGTAGTTTGTCGTAAGTTTGATTGGATAGCAGCATCAATTGGGATTACTGCATTTTCATCTTTAATAAAATCACCTAAATGACTATCTTCTTCATCACCAACTGGAGTTTCAAGACTTACTGGTTCTTTAGCTATTTTTAAAACTTTGCGCACTTTTTCTAATGGCATATTAAGTTTTACAGAAATTTCTTCTGGCGTTGGCTCTCTTCCAATTTCACTTAATAGTTGTCTTTGGGTACGTACAATCTTATTGATTGTTTCAATCATATGTACCGGTATTCTAATTGTTCTAGCTTGGTCAGCTATTGATCTTGTAATTGCTTGTCTAATCCACCATGTCGCGTAAGTAGAAAATTTATATCCTCTACGATATTCAAACTTATCAACCGCTTTCATTAATCCAATATTACCTTCTTGGATTAAATCAAGAAATTGTAAACCACGATTTGTATATTTTTTTGCAATTGAAATAACCAATCTTAAATTGGCTTCAATCATTTCTTTTTTAGCAATACTAGACTCACGTTCGCCTTTTTGGACATGGCTAACTATTCTTTTAAATTCCAATAGAGTTAGACCAATGTCACTAGCAGCACCTCTAATATCATTCATTATATCTTTAATGCTATTTTTTTCATCTTTTACAAATTTTTCCCAGCCTGTAAGACGTGTAATTTTTCTTAACCAATATGGGTTGTTTTCGTTGCCAACATATTTATCTAAAAAGTCATCTCTAGTAATATTATGATTCATTGCCAGTCTTAGAAGCTTGCCTTCAAACGAAACTATTTGCTTATTAATCAAATACAACTCATTAATTAACTCTTCTATTTTATTGGTATTGATTTGAAGCCCTTTGATAAGCTCTACTATTGAAAGCTTTTCAGCCTGATATTGTTTTTCCGACTTTGGAGGAAATTCTTTGCCTTTTTCTTGGAAATCAATTTTATTCTTCTGTAATTTTTGAAGTTTTTTAAAGTTTTTAGATAACTTTGTAAATGTCTGCAATATTTCTGGCTTTAGTTCTTCTTCCATAATAGCAATAGAAACATTCATTTCATCGTCTGCATCTTCATATTGCTCTTCTGGTTCAGCAGTTTTCTTTACTTCAACTTCACTTTCCCAACTTGAAGCATTTTTTTCTAAATCTTTTTTCTTTTTAAGCTCTAGTTTTTCTTCTTGTTCTTTTTTCTTCTTAGCTTCTTTAATTTTTTTACTTAAATTTTTCTTATATGGAGAATCTTCATATAATGATTCTAAGTCTATAACTTCTCTCAAAGTTATTTTACCTTCTGAAATATCATCTTGCCAATTTAAGATAGCTCTAAGTGTTAACGGGCTTTCGCACAAACCAGAGATCATTGCCTCCTGGCCTGCTTCAATTCTTTTGGCAATTGCAATCTCACCCTCTCTAGACAACAAGTCTACAGTACCCATTTCACGCAAATATAATTTTACAGGATCATCAGTTTTATCGCCTGTAGATTTAGTCTTCTTTTCTTCAGTACCCTCTTCAACAACCTCGTCATCAGCATCATCATCATCTGAATCAATAATGTCAAAACCTGCATCAGATAGTTTTGTAGTATATTGCTCTACTTGCTCAGATGTAAATTTGTCTTCTGGAAAAGATTTTTTAATTAACTCATGTGTTAGATGTCCATCAGCTTTACCTTTTTTAATAAGTTTCTTTATGATGGATTTTTCTAAATCAAGTACTGGACTATCCTGCTCTTCAGATTCAGTACTATCAGCATTTGATAAAACTGTAGGTATTTTCTTTTTTCTGCCTCTTTTTTTTATCATTTTAATTCTCTTTAATAAAACTATCTTTTTTTAGCTTCAAAAATTTTTCAAAACTGTCATCATCCATGTTTTCAGCTAAAAGTGCCTCAGCATCTTCTAGTTGAGTATCGGAAGCAATTTTACTTTGACGATTTAAAAGCTCTATAAATGTTAGCTTAAGATCATTGTAGTCACTATCTAGAAGTGACTTATAAGTTCTTAATAACTCTTCTTTATAGATTTCACTAACAATATTACTGAACTCTGAGCTACTTAAATATGACTTTAAAGCTGTTTTTTCAAGCTCTTTGTTATCATTTGATGCATATTCAACTATAAATGAGCATAATCTTGAAAAATCGCTTTTATTGAAAGTTAGTATTCCAATTTCTTCAAAAAAATCACTTATTAAATTAGGGTTTTCAATGATACATAGCAGTATTACCTTCTCTCTTATGTGAGACGAGTCTTCGTTAATAGAACCTCTTTCACTCCTTAAAATCTCTGAGGAAATCTTTACAAAATTAGATTTTTTCCAAGGCTTTTGATAATTATTATTTTGATAGTTGTTATTTTGATAGTTCTTTACTGCCCTCAAGTCTTGAAGTTTTTGAAGATAGTCTTTTTTATAATAATTTTTAACAGTTTCATCTTTTATCTCATTTATTAATGATTTAATTCTATTTTCAAAGCCTGCCAAATCTTCGGGACTTAAAGACTTTATTTTAGAATATTCATTTTCCCAAATAAAATCAGATAGTCCCTTGGCATTATTAATTAATTTTCCAAAACTAGCTTTACCTTTCTCTTTGATATAGTCATCTGGATCCAAGTTATCATTAAGAGAGCAAATACGAATAGAATGTTCAGGTTTAATAACTTGTAAAACATTTATTGCAGATCGGTATGCAGCTTTGTTTCCAGCAACATCGCCATCAAAACAAATGATTGGACTCTTGCAATATCTCCATGCTTTTTCAATTTGTGGATTTGTTAATGCAGTACCTAATGGTGCAACTGTCGTTTCAAATCCATTTTGATATAAAGATATAACATCCATGTACCCTTCAACTATTATTAGGTCATCTATTTTGTGATTTTTTTCAATAGCGAGATCAAGATTATATAGATTATAACCTTTCTTAAATAATTTGTTTTCAGATGAGTTGATATATTTAATATTGCTCTTATCCAATGCCCTACCACCAAATGCAATAATGTTTGAACGACTGTCTCTTATTGGAAAAACTAATCTACTCCTAAAAAAATCATAATATTCATTATTATTTTTAGTTGATTTTTTTATTAAACCACTTTCTAGCATATCTTTAAGTTCAAATTTCTTAGATAAAAGAAATTGATAAAGTGAATCTGATTTAGATGAAGCATAACCAAGGCTAAAAACATCAATTATATTCTTAGATATTTCTCTTTTAATCAAATATTTATTAGTAGGATCTGAATTGACTAAATTATTTTTAAAAAAATTATTTGCATCATTAAAAATTTTTTTTAAATTCGTATTATCTACAAAATTATCATTATAATTTGAGCTTATAATACCTACACTTGGGTCTAACCCGGCTAAACTAGCTAAGTACTCTATAGACTCTGGATAAGTATAGCCTTTATGTTTCATCATGAATGAAAACATATCACCATGTTCAGAAGTGCTGAAACAATGATAAAATTCCTTTGAATCATTTACTGTAAACGATGGAGTCTTCTCAGATTTAAATGGACTTAACCCAACAAATTCATTGCCTCTTCTTGTTAACTTAACAAACTTATTAACAACGTCTGAAACATTAAGTTTATTTTTAATTTCAGCAATAAATTCTTTTGAATATCTAGGCATAAAAATTAGAGTACTACATCTCTAATTATAAAAAATAAAATAATTTAACTAAAGAGATTAATTTTGAAGGATTTCTTTGATTATTTTGCTGGCTAAGGACATGTCAACACTACCACCATGTTGATCTTTTAGATATTTAACAACCTTACCCATAGCTTTAATACTATCTACCTCTAGGTCTTTTATAGCAATTTTACAGGCTTCTTTTGTTTGTTCTTCATCTAATTGAGATGGAAGAAACTCATTGATAATATCTATCTCAAGAGACTCTTTATCAACAAGTTCTTGTCTACTGGCCTTAGTAAACATTTCTATTGAATCTTGTCTTTGCTTAATCATTTTCCTAAGCAAAGAAACTATAGTCTCATCACCAATTTCATCATTCTCACCATTTGATCGACTAGCAATTTCTTTATCTTTAATAGCTGCAATAATAAGGCGTAAAGTCAGTATTCTACTTTTATCTGCAGCTTTTTGAGCTTCACCTAGTTTATCAATTATTAAGTTTTTCATATAATTTTGTAAATTCGGTCGAAATCTATATCAAGTTAACTAAGTCAGCAACAAATGAATAATAAATATTAATGGCTTGTTTCATCAGATTCTTTGCCTTGCATGCTTTAAATTAATGCATTAAATTCCTATAAATCTAGAATCATAATTAATGTCCAATGTTAAAGTATCTAAGTCGGGTCAAAAATCAAAAGGACCTGTTTCCCCTTCTGCGACTTTAGTACTAGATAATAATAAAACTTTTAAAGGAGTTGCATTCGGAGCAGAAAAAACTGTAGTTGGCGAAGTATGTTTTAATACTTCCATGACAGGTTACCAAGAAATTATAAGTGATCCTTCGTATGCAGGTCAAATAATTAATTTTACATTTCCGCATATAGGAAATGTTGGTACTAATCTTAAAGATAATGAAACTTTAATTCCACATGCCAAAGGGATAATTATAAACTGCGATATTTCAAACCCCTCAAACTATAGATCCATTAAACACTTTGATGAATGGCTAAAGAAAAATGATATTCCCGCTATTTGTAATGTTGATACGAGAGAAATTACAAATTCAATTAGAGATTTTGGTGCTCCCAAAGGTAGTCTATCTACCAACCCAAAAGCTAAAATTACTGAACTTAAAAAAATTAATAGGGATTGGTCTGGACTAGATGGTCTAGATTTAGCCAAACAAGTTACATGTGCAGAACCTTATAAATTTAATAAAAATACAAAAGCAAAGTATAAAATAGTAGCTGTTGATTATGGAATAAAGCTAAATATATTAAATTCATTGTCAGCATTAAATGCTGAAATCATAGTTGTTCCCGCTACTACTAATGCAGATGATATAATTAAACTCAAGCCAGATGGTGTTTTCTTATCAAATGGCCCAGGTGATCCTAAGGCTACAGGAAAGTATGCAGTGCCTACGATTAAAGAATTGATAAAAAATAATATCCCTTTATTTGGAATTTGTCTTGGTCATCAATTGATAGCGTTGGCAATGGGAGCAAAAACAAAAAAAATGTTTTTAGGTCACAGAGGTGCAAATCATCCTGTAAAAAATTTGAATAATGGACTTGTTGAAATTACTTCACAAAATCATGGCTTTGAAGTTTCAAAAAAATCAATTCCTTCATCGGTGCTTGTTACTCACACTTCTTTATTTGATGGTTGTATTGAGGGTATAAAACATAAAACAAAAAAAGTGTTTTCCGTACAGTATCATCCCGAGTCAAGTCCTGGACCTCATGATAGCCACTATCTGTTTAAAGAATTTATTGAAATGATAAAAAGAAAGAAATAATGCCTAAAAGAAAAGATATAAAATCAATTTTAGTTGTTGGAGCTGGTCCAATTATAATTGGCCAAGGGTGTGAATTTGATTACTCCGGCACACAAGCATGCAAAGCCTTAAGAGAAGAAGGCTATCGAGTAATATTAATAAATTCTAATCCGGCAACAATAATGACTGATCCAGAAACTGCGGATAAAGTCTATATTGAGCCAATTACTCCTGAAATTGTTGAAAAAATAATCATAAAAGAAAAGCCTGACGTTTTGTTGCCAACCATGGGCGGGCAAACTGCTCTGAATATAGCCATCTCTTTGTCTAATAATGGAGTGTTAAAAAAATACAAAGTTGACTTAATAGGTGCAAACCTAAAGGCAATTAAGAAAGCCGAAGAAAGAGAAAGCTTCTATAAAGCAATGAAAAAAATTGGATTGGATGTACCAGAAGCACATATCGCTAGAACTTATAGCCAAGCACAATCAGCTCTAAAAAAATTAGGCTTACCAGTTATTATTAGACCATCTTATACGCTAGGTGGCACAGGCGGTGGTATTGCTAAAACAAAAAAAGAGTTTGATGAAATTGCTAAGTCCGGCCTTTATAGCTCTCCAATAAGTGAAATATTAATTGAAGAATCGGTAGCAGGCTGGAAAGAATTTGAAATGGAAGTTGTCAGAGATAAAAATGACAACTGTATTATTGTTTGTTCAATTGAAAACATTGACCCTATGGGAATTCATACTGGAGATTCAATAACTGTTGCTCCTGCACTCACTCTGACAGATAAAGAGTACCAAGACATGCGAAACGCCTCAATTGCATGCTTAAGAGAAATTGGAGTTGAAACTGGTGGCTCTAATGTGCAATTTGCAGTTAATCCTAAAAATGGTCGTCTTGTTATTATAGAAATGAACCCAAGAGTTTCAAGATCATCTGCGCTAGCTTCAAAGGCAACAGGTTTCCCAATTGCTAAAATTGCTGCAAAGTTAGCAGTTGGCTATACTCTTGATGAACTTCAGAATGAAATTACAAAAGTAACACCCGCATCATTTGAACCAACAATTGATTATGTAGTTACTAAAATTCCAAGATTTACTTTTGAAAAATTTCAACTTACCAAACCACTATTAACCAGTGCCATGAAGTCGGTTGGTGAGGCCATGGCAATAGGAAGATCTTTTCCAGAGTCCTTACAAAAAGCGCTTCGTTCGTTAGAAATAGGACTTAATGGTTTAGACCAAGTAAAAGTTAATAATGAAAAAAAACTTCTGACCAAAGATAATATTTTAAATGAATTAAAAAAACCTACCTCAGATAGACTTTTAAAAATAGCTCAAGCAATAAGGTTCAAAAAAACAACAAAAGAAATTCATCAAGCATGTAAAATTGATCCATGGTTTATTGAACAAATAGGTTTAATTGTAGCTAAGGAAAATAATATAAAGCAGGATGGAATACCAAAAAATGCTCTAGAGCTGCAGAAAATTAAGTCTTTAGGTTTTAGTGACAAAAAATTATCAGAATTGTCTGGTGTAGATGTAGATAAGATTTTTCAGACAAGAACTAAATTAAAAGTAACTCCTAATTTTAAAAGAATAGATACATGCGCTGCAGAATTTAAATCTTTAACTCCATATATGTATTCAACATATCATAAATATGAATTAAATAATAATGGATGCGAATCTAAACCTACTAACAAAAAAAAGATTGTAATACTAGGAAGTGGCCCAAATAGAATTGGTCAAGGAATTGAATTTGACTACTGCTGTTGCCATGCATCTTTTGCTCTTAAAAAGATGAACTATGAAACTATTATGATTAATTGTAATCCAGAAACAGTTTCAACTGATCCTGACACAAGTGATCGATTGTACTTTGAGCCACTAACTGACGAAGACGTATATGAAATTATAAAGAGAGAAAAAACTAATGGTAAACTTGTTGGTGTAATTGTTCAATTTGGAGGGCAAACGCCTTTAAAACTATCTGAATATTTAAATAAAATGAATATTCCAATTTTAGGAACATCTGTTGATTCTATTGACTTAGCTGAAGATAGAGAAAGATTTAAAAAGATTGTTGATGATCTAAATTTACTTCAGCCAATAAATGGTATTGCTTACTCTGAAAAACAGGCATTTGATATAATTAAACGAATTGGTTTTCCAGCGGTTATAAGGCCATCATATGTACTGGGAGGTCGGGCAATGGAAATTGTTCACAAAACTGATGAATTAAAAAAATACTTTAAGCAGGCTGTAATTGTTTCTGGAGATAGTCCAGTGCTGATTGATAGTTATCTCAAAGATTCTATAGAGGTAGATGTAGACGCCATATCTGATGGTGAGGATGTAGTCATAGCTGGAATTATGGAACATATTGAAGAAGCAGGAATCCACTCAGGTGATTCAACTTGCACGCTGCCACCATACTCACTTTCAGATAAAATTATTGAAGATATTAAGAAACAAACCAAGAAACTGGCTATAGCTTTACAAGTCAAAGGTTTGCTAAATATCCAATTCGCTATTCAAAATAATAACATCTTTTTATTAGAGGTGAATCCAAGAAGTAGTCGTACCGTTCCTTTTGTAGCAAAATCAACAGGATTACAGATTGTCCAGTTAGCTAGTAAAATTTCAGTTGGTAAAAAATTAAAAGATCTTAAAGTTAAACAAAAGAAAATGTCGTATATAGCAATAAAAGAACCTGTATTTCCCTTTAAAAGATTTCCTAATGTAGACACAATTCTTGGACCTGAAATGAAATCTACAGGTGAAGTTATGTCTATCGATAAAGATATGGAGACGGCTTTTATTAAATGTCAAATGGCTGCATCTAACCCACTTCCTATAAAAGGAAATTTATTTGTATCAGTTAAAGATAGTGATAAAGCAAAAGTGTTACCTGCAGTTAGATCTTTTGCTAAACAAGGATTTAAAATTTTTGCTACTAGTGGAACTGGCTCATTTTTAAAAGAAAGTGGTATTAAAATAAATTTTGTAAATAAGGTTACCGAAGGAAGTCCTCATATTGTAGACCTGCTTAAAAGCGATAAAGTGAATATTGTAATAAATACCACAGAAACTAGAAAATCTATAAATGACTCATTTAGCTTAAGAAGAACTGCATTAAATAGAAACGTACCCTATTTTTTAACAGTATCAGGTGCAAGAGCTGCTATTAATTCTATAAAGAGATTGAAAAGTGGTGAGGAATTAACTGTTCACCCAATTTCAGAATATCACTAATCTAAGGGAACATTTCCAAGTGATTTTGTTGCTTTGATTGCAAAAGCAGTTTTAATACTAGAGATATTATCATTAGAGGAAATGTTATTTGTGAGAAATTCCTGAAATGTATTCATATTTTTAGCTACACATTTTAATATAAAGTCGACATCCCCATTTAACATGTAACATTCTCTAACTTCTTCCCAGCCCCAGACCAACTTTTCAAATTTATTAAGTTCTTCTTCGTTTTGGTTTTTTAATCCAACAAATATAAAAGCTGTTAAGTCGTAACCAAGTTTTGCATGATTTAAATTTGCTCTAAACCCATCTATATAACCCTGCTGCTCTAGATCTCTTACTCTTCTAAGTGTTGGAGGTGGCGACATACCAATTTTTTTTGATAAGTCTAAATTTGAAATTCGCCCATCATCTTGCAAGATTCTTAATATTTTTTTATCCGTTAAATCTAATTCTTTTTTGTTCATTTCATTTTACCTAATCTTTACTTAAAATTTTTTCAGCTATTGATAATGTCTCATTTACATAATTTGTCTTATCAAAAGTTAACTTGGTGGATAGCTCTTTGGTGTAGCCAAGTTGTAGTAACTTTTCATTGAATGTTTCAATTCTATTACTTTTTTTCTTACTTTTTAATCTAAATATAAAGACTGGTTTTTTGGAACATACCGCCTCTGAAATCATGGATACTGAGTCACTAGTACATATTAAGCATGAAGATTGGCTTAATAATGTAAGATATGGATTGTTTGATTCATCGGTCCATACAGTATGAATTTCTGAATATCTATTTATTAGATACTCTTTAATAAAAAAATCAGTCCTTCTTGAGAATAATATAACTAAAGATATCGAATTAATATTTACTATATTGTCAATCATTCTAGATAAATTCACAAGTGCTGCGTTATCAAAAATATAGTTATTACTTTTGCCTCCAATAATTAAAGTTACAATTGGTTTATCCAAAGTAGATAATTTTTCTTTAAATTTATCAGACTCTAGAAGTAATAATTTTTCATTTATATGATTTATTGCTAATACTGACTTAATAACATTTGGCCCTTGAATAGAATCATGTTCAGGGGCAACAACATAATCAAAAAATTGAGAGTTAATTTTAGGATCCTGAATATGTATTGTTGTTATATTGTTTTTAAGCTTATTTTTTAAATACAACGATAAATAAACACTTTTTCTGCCTGCGGTAATTAAATAATCTGGTGAAATATTTTCTCTAAAATCAATTAAATTTTTTATCGAAGAATCAATAGCTGGCAAGTAACCAGGTGGCAGGTATTTCCAAGGTGATCTCAATTCTACAACTTTTAATTGATAATTAAGTTTCATGGCATCAGCTAAGCCTTTAACCTGACTTATATTTCCTGCTGCTCCGTCAGTTACGCACCAAGCTATTTTATCTTTCTTGTAATCTGTCATGGAGTCATTATATAAATATTATAATTCAAAACTTTTATTAACTTATATTATCAAGGAAAAACATTAAATGCATTCACAAGTTCTTATAATTGGTTCGGGCCCTGCGGGCTATACAGCAGCAATTTATGCTGCAAGAGCAATGTTAAAGCCTACAATTGTGCAAGGTTTACAACCTGGAGGACAGCTAACAATAACAACAGAGGTTGAAAACTATCCTGGCTTTGGTGACGTTATACAAGGTCCATGGCTTATGGAGCAAATGGAACAACAAGCTAAAAATGTTGGTACAAATATAGTCAACGATATGATTACTAAAGTAGACTTTTCAAGCAAACCATTTACTGCTGAAAGTGAAAGTGGAACAACTTATACAGCTGATACAGTTATTATCTCTACTGGTGCACAATCCAGATGGCTAGGGCTTCCTTCAGAGCAGAAGTTTCAGGGCTATGGTGTTTCTGCATGTGCTACTTGTGATGGATTCTTTTTTAAAGAAAAAGAAGTTGCTGTTATTGGTGGTGGAAATTCTGCTGTTGAAGAGGCTTTATTTTTAACTAACTTTGCCTCTAAAGTGTACCTAGTACATAGAAGAGATGCTCTAAGATCAGAAAAAATTCTTCAAGAAAGATTGTTCAAAAATAAAAAAATAAACATAATTTGGAATTCAGAACTTGCTGAAATTACTGGTGAGGAAAATCCAACTAATGTTACTGGAATTAAATTGAAAAGTACAATTGATGGTTCTATGACTGATTTAAAAGTTGATGGTGTATTTATTGCAATAGGACATGATCCAGCTACTCAAATATTTAAAAGTCAAATTAATATGGATGATGAGGGTTATATTATTACAGAGCCTGATTCAACATTAACCAATATTAATGGAGTTTATGCTGCTGGTGACGTTAGAGATAAAACATATCGTCAAGCTGTTACTGCTGCTGGTATGGGTTGTATGGCAGCTTTAGAAGCTGAAAAATATATATCAAGCTTAGAATAGTAATTGGGTATTAGCTTAAGCTATCACAGAATTTAGATATTCTTTCACATGCACTAGCAATTAATTCATCTGAAGTTGCATATGATATTCTAAAGAAACCATTTAGACCAAATGCAGATCCTTGAACTACTGCAACTCCTGCGCTTTCTAGGAGTGCGGTAACAAAATCTTCATCATTGGCAATAATTTTTCCATCAGTAGTTTTTTTGCCAAATAAATCTTTACAGCTTGGAAATACATAAAAAGCTCCTTCAGGCAGGCTGCAGGATATACCATTCATATTATTTAATTTATTTACTACAAAATCTCTTCTTTTCTTAAAAACTTCTGCACGAGATTTTAAGAAGCCTTGATCACCATTTAGAGCTTCCACAGAAGCTGCTTGACTTATAGAGCTTGGATTGCTGGTTGATTGTGATTGAAGTTTAGCCATTGCTTTTATGAGATCTTTATTTCCTGCTGCATATCCAATTCTCCATCCAGTCATAGCATAAGCTTTACTTACACCATTAATAGTTAGAGTTTGGTTAATTAAATTTGAATTAAGTTGTGCAATAGTTTTAAATTTAAAATCGTCATATACTAAGTGTTCATAAATATCATCAGACATAATATTCACATGAGGATTCTTAACTAAAACTTCAGCTAGCTCAGAAAGTTCCTGTTCAGTATAACAACTTCCAGTAGGATTAGATGGTGAATTTAAAATAAACCATTTAGTTTTTTCATTTATTGCTGAAGATAATTTTTCAGCAGAAAGTTTAAATCTACAGCTTTCGTCACACTCAATGATTATGGATGTACCACCAGCAAAATCTACAATATCAGGATAAGATACCCAGTAAGGTGCAGGAATAATTACCTCATCACCAGAATTTAATGTAGCAAGAAAGGCATTAAAAATTATTTGCTTGCCGCCAGTGCCTAC